>CALYQH010000058.1 GCA_945283395.1 uncultured Ventosimonas sp.
ACTGATCTATAAGCTCTATAAGTATCTTGTAGCCAATGAGCATCTTCGGAGGTTAACAAATGAGTATTAGCTAATGCATCTAGAATGCGAATATTATCCGTATAAACAGACAGCTCGGGGTATTGCCAAGACCATGCCAAGGTAGCAAATTGTGTCATAAATTCTATATCTACTATGCCACCGGCATCATGCTTTAAATTAAAAAGTTGTTTAGCTTCAAATGCATTTTCTGCTAAGCCTGCATTAGTTTGTTTAGTTCCCAAGTTATCACGCATTTTACGGCGCATTTCACTGACTTCAGTTTGTAATTGTGTAAGTTCCCTATGTTTGCCGAGAACCTCTTTTCTTATAGCTGTAAAAGCTTCAGCTTCCTCCGTTGCCCCCGTTAATACTCGAGCCCTTACTAAAGCCTGATGTTCCCAGGTCCAAGCTTCTTTTTGTTGATAAATTTGGAAAGCAGTAAGAGAGCTAACTAGTAAACCTGCTGCACCTGAAGGTCTAAGCCGCATATCCACCTCATACAAAATACCTGAGGTAGTTTGGGTAGTGAGAATATGTATAATGCGTTGTCCCAAACGAGTAAAAAATAAT
Source organism: uncultured Ventosimonas sp. (assembly GCA_945283395.1). GTDB lineage: Bacteria > Pseudomonadota > Gammaproteobacteria > Pseudomonadales > Pseudomonadaceae > Entomomonas. The sequence continues at coordinate 592 of CALYQH010000058.1, forward strand.
GTTGCATCAATGGACTTACTCCCGTTTGTTTCCGACTGCGGATCAGCATTATGAATAAATACTAAGTCTAGGTCAGAATTATGACCTAGTTCAATACCTCCTACTTTACCATATCCCACTATAATAAAATCAAGCTCGCATGGCATACCATCAAACCGCAAGGGAACCCCATATTTTTGGGCACAATGGTGCCAAGCTAAGTGTAACACCTCAGTTAGAATAGCCTCAGCAAGCCACGTTAAATAATCACTAACCTTCATCAAAGGCAATGTACCAGTAATTTCAGAGGCAGCAACTCGGAGTCTATGGGCTAATTTAAAATAACGCAATTCTTCCATTTGGTGTTCCAAATCATCTTCTGGAATACGCGCTAACCGTTGTCTTAATTCGGCTACTAACTCAGCTGCTTGAGGAGGATTATAAAGTTTACCCTCATTCAACAACTCATCTAACAACATAGGGTAATGAGCTATTTGCTCTGCAATCCAAGGACTTGCTGCACATAACTGCAATAAGCGTTGTAAGGCACTGGGATTCTCAGTTAGTAATACCAAATAAACAGACCTTCTAGCTACTGCTTCTACTAAAGGCAATACCCTTAATACACTTAAACTTGGGTCTTGAGACTCATTAGCCATACTTAATAATTTTGGCATAAAAGCATCTAATCTTTCTTTACCTTCTTTTTGAATGGCTCTTAAGTGCGGACTATCCCGAAAATCCTTCAATTTATTATAAAGTGTGGCTGCCTCTGCAAAACCAGCCTCTGTTAATTGGCTACAAGCACTAGCTGAATCTACTAAACCTAACCATAAAGGTAACCATTCATCCCCTACTGGACGGCTAGCTTGTTGCTCTTCATCTTCTGGGTCAGCTATCACTTGTTTAAAATGCCAATCGACTTTATTCCTTTGCTCAGTTAAAGCGGTTTGCAAAGTTTGCCAATCGGCATAACCCATCACAAAAGCTACCCTTGCTTGATCTATTAGATTATTAGGTAACATTTGTGTTTGTTTATCCGCTATGGCTTGAATAGCATGCTCAAGATAACGCAAAAAACAATAACTATTTTTTAACTCAGCCACTACCTTACTTGGCAAATATCCCTCGCCCGCTAGCGTATCCAATACTGTTAACAAAGTCCTTTGTTGCAGGCTTAAATCTTTACCGCCATGAATCAATTGAAATGCCTGAGCAATAAACTCTATTTCCCTAATGCCGCCTGCTCCTAGCTTTATATTATCATCCATACCTTTACGTTTAACTTCTTGTTGAATAAGTTGTTTCATCGTACGAAGTGCTTCAATAGCCGTAAAATCTAAATACCGTCTATATACAAATGGTCGTAATTTAGCTATTAACTCTGCTCCGGCTAGTTGATCTCCTGCTACTACCCTAGCCTTAATCATTGCATAGCGCTCCCAATCCCTTCCCTGTGCTTGATAATATTGCTCCATCCCTACAAAACTATATACCAATGGCCCACTAGAACCGTAAGGGCGTAATCTCATATCCGTTCTAAACACAAAACCATCAATAGTCATAGCATCCAATGCTTTAATAAGCTTTTGCCCCAACCTAGTGAAAAACTCTTGGTTATCAAGGCTACGTTTAGCTTCTTTGGTTTCGCCGCCTTCAGGATAAGAGAAAATCAAATCAATATCAGAAGATAAATTTAACTCTTGTGCACCTAGCTTACCCATACCTAACACCACTAAATGCTGGGGTTTGCCACTTTGCCTACCTATCGGTGTCCCCAGTTGTGTTATTTGCTGTTGATATAACCATTGATACGCTTGATCAATACAAGCATCTGCCAAATCAGAAAGATCTTTACAGGTAATTAATAAATCTGCCTGCCTAGTTAAATCGCGCCAAATAATACGCACCTGCTGCCTATTACGTTCCTTACGTAGTGCAGTCAACAACTCATCTTCTGTAGTACACTTAGCTACTGCCTTAGCTACTCGTTCTGTTATTTCAACAGTAGACATAGCAACATCTAACTCACCACTAGCTTGTAGCTTTATTATAACTGCTGGATTTCGCCTTACCTGTTCAGCCACAAAATCACTAGCGGCCAATACTCTTTGTAATTGACTTTTTTGATCTTCAGGCCATGCTTCATAACTAGCTAACAAAGCATGCTCTTTTAATGCCGCTAGAAAAGCATCTAATCCATGTTGCATTGTTGCTTGTAAAGTAATAGGTAATTCAATTAGCGCGGGCTTGTTCATAAGTAAATCCAACTTAGCATTAGCCAAAAATTAATTTTTATTAGCTTTCAATATTACTACTAACTAATAGAAAACCCTATAGAACATAATTTGTTTTATAATTATCTACTATTTTAACTAATAACTATAATTTCATAACCTGTTAATTTTAAAGGTTAATTATTATATTAAGCTTTTAGCCTAATAACGCCTTTAGTTAAAATTGCTAACTTAGCTATAGCTTAAAGCCCTAACAGCTAAACCGTTTGTACTTTTTAGCTATAAAAACTTAACCTAAGCCAATTAAAAAAGGATGAAAGACTAGACTGTTTAAACTGATACCAGTATCATTACACACCCTACTAAATGCACCCGTAGCTCAGCTGGATAGAGTACTGCCCTCCGAAGGCAGGGGTCGTGGGTTCAACTCCCGCCGGGTGCGCCAACAGCACATTTCACCACCCCTCAAAACACCCACCAAACCCTTACGAAATAACAATTATTACAAATAGCTTATAACAGCTTAAAACTATATAATTAACTATTATTTGTACCCGATACTGTACCCAAAGTAAAATCCTAACTCACGGGTACAAGGAAATATTATGAAACGGTCACAAATCAAGAAACGTCCACTCTCCGACAGCGTGTTAAGCGCATTAGAAGCAGAAACCAAAGATTATAGAGAAAGAGATACTAACAACCTCTATTTTAGGGTACGCACTACAGGTGCGCCATAAGATCAACAAGTTAGTAAAAATATACTTAATAATAGTAAAGTGGCAGCAAAAAGATAGTATTTTTTTCTTACTAATATACTCTATAAACAACAAATTAAAGCCTACTTCTTTAATAAGGCTAGCATATGCAAGCCTTATTTTACAGTTACCATTGGTCTATTTTGTATTTGAAGAATTTAAAGGCAAATTGGTTATGGAGGCTGTAGGCATCGCTTAAAAGTAGCGTAGTAACTACTTCTGCTATAGTGTGAAGTATAAATGTGGTATTAGAGATAAACGTGGAGATTGAGTATTGCTTCTATACGCTTTGTAGCTCAATTGTATAATAGGACATTTTCGGTATCGTCTTGGAAATCTAATTCTAGTGAAATAAAACGATTGTTAATACCGGTCATTACTTAACTATCATAGTTGAGTCTAGTTTCCTTTTTTAAATAAGGAGGTAGAGCTGTCTACTGTTTCGCGGACCTATATCTCACAGAAACCGGCACACCTTCCGGTGTTCCCGTATATAGCCCACCATCAATTAAGGCATAACTTATACTATCCACATGTTAGAGTAACTTACTATAGTCATGAGTTATTGAGTCACAAATTTTATATTATAGCGTTTGCTCAATTTTTTAATGTAACATTAGTGTTTGTTAACAGCAAGTTTTTAATAAATTTATTAATTAATAGGTTATTGCTAAAGTTGATTGTTTATATTTAATAAGTTGTTGCTGAAATTAAGCTTAGATCAAGCATTAATTATATTAGTAGTTTGCTATTGATTTTTATTAAATTAGAGTTAGGGGTTTAATAGGTTATGCTAAGGTTTTGTTGGTTAATATTTATAGGTGTAAGCCGTAATTTTTGTTTTGCTGAACCAGCTGGTAATAATCAAGTAATCTTAGATAAAAAAACTACTGCGCAAGCCGATTGGAAAGTGGGTGAGGTGGTAGCTAAAGGTTCTATTATACCACGTAATAAGTATATCGCTAATATAGAGAGGATTTTTTTAGGAGTAACAAAGGATGGTTATTATAGAGTACAAGAGTTTTATATTTTATTAGCTAGCTCTTTTTCTTTAAAAAAATACCCAAAGGGCACAGTTTATTCTGCTCCTTTTAATCTAATTGATAAGGCTGATGTGACACATTTTAATAGTGATTATGATGTTAAGAATAAGCGTAATTTGTCTATTTAAGGTGTTTTTAGTCAGTATTGTGATAATGGTCAGTTAAATCTTAGTGGGCAGTATAAGCAGGGTAAAAAAGTAGGCTATTGGTATTATTATGGGGGAGGTCATAAGGTATACCTTTCTGAATATTATAAAGAAGGTACTTTGGTTAGTAGTAAAAAATTTAATTAAGGTGGTATTTTATTAGCGTTAATATTAAATTATGATAAAAGACATTCAACAATTAATACAATAATTAGCAGTTAATATCAAAACAGAAAAAAATCTTAAGAAATTATCTGCTATGCTCAATAAACTCACTATTGAGTCTACCTTAACTGCCTAGCTACGATTGCATTCGAGAATAATTAATAAATCGAGTCTATCTTGCACTAGGTATTAATTTAAAGAAGCATAAGAAGCTTTTATGTATATACAGAGGAAAAAGCTTTAATAGCAGAGCTATTTTAAGATTTGTTCAATATCCGAAAAAAACAAAGTTTACACAAGATATGACTCATGCTTAACTATTCTCTTTTATTAACTAAACTAATGTTAAAGTTAAAAGCCCTATCTTTTTGAAGCATTGTCAGTAGAATTAGTAAGGCTAATTATAACTTAAGTTTTCACCTATTGGCTGTTAATTAGAGATTATTATAAACGTTACTTTTTTCAAATCCTTTTGTTAGCACTTCTGTATATTTGTAAACTTTACCATTAGGATGATAAATATATTCACCTTCTCTTTTTGCTTGTTTTACTGTGGTTACGTTTATATCAAATCCTAATATCTCAGGTATCACATAGTGGTTGTTGTTGATGTTGTATATGCCGTCTTTAGTTCGGTACTTATCTATAAGTTTAGACATGTTTATCGTATTTTTATTTTGATAAATGATAATAGGTATGTTGTATTGTTCTATAGAATTACCAAATACTAATCCATGCCCCTTTGTAACTAGGTCACCATGATCTGGAAAATAAAAAACTAATGTATTTTCGTTTTGCTGTTTTACAAATTTAATAATTTTATCCAGCATTCGATCTGTATGATGAATAGACCTATCATAATTAGTGGCTTTTGCAGTAGTAACTAAGTGTTCATCTTCTTTATCATAGCGGCTCTCATAAGGAATATGACTTCCTAACATATGTAAGATAAAGAATTGTTTTTCACCTTTTTTATATTCTGTAGCTAGCACTTTAGGTATTGATAGATCATCCCTATCCTTTAATATTTCATTATTTCTATTATTAAAATATTTATCGCTACTTTGTTCTATGGTAGCTATATAGCCTGTATAGGGGCCACTTTCATAGGTACTTGAGATCCAAATTGTTTGATAGTTTGCTAATTTAGCCATATCAACCATATTTTTATAATTAAAAAATCTCATCTCATCTAATGGTGTTGCAAACGAGAGTACGAATCTTAACGAATCTCTCGTTAAAGCTGCACCTGAAATAATGTTATCAAGTTTGGTTATTTCTTTATTTTTATAATATTCATCCATTCTTGGAGTTGTTTGATAAGGATATCCATAAAGAGAGTAATGAACTACGGTTGAACTTTCTCCTACTATGATGATTACTTTTAAAGGGCTTGCTTTATCTTTATTAAAGACAATACCTTCTGGCCATACATTATGGTTAATTAATTTTTTTTCTTGATATAGTTCGTAAAACTCTGCAGCTATATAAAATCCATCACCTAAGATTAGTGGATAATCTCTATGATAAAATAATTTTTGAAAATAAATTTTTTTAGATGAATAGTCTGTTTTATTATAACCTCCCCATTCAACTAAATAATTTTGGTATTCATCTAATTTAGAGTAAACGCTAAATATAGTAATAAATGCAAGACAAGGAATGAGTAATAAATAAATTTTAAATTTTAGTTTTTTAATCTCTGACATGGACATAATAAACAGAAAACTAAAAATAATAATACTAGGTATAGCTTTTATAAAAAAAGGCATTGTGGTACCAGAGGCTATAAATAAATCTGTATCAATGCTAGCACTTAATACGGTGACACTAACACGCTCTCCTGATACTAGTAAGAATGTTAATTCAAGTGAGATAAGTAAGCTCGTTAAAAAAGCTAATAAATAATTTATAATAAATAATCTAGCTATAACAAAAATAAAAAAAAATATAATTAAGTAATTAGATAATATGTCAATAAACTCTCTATTTCCCATGTAATTAATAGTCGACATTAATATAAATAATGTCAGTAAATTCCACTTAGCTTTACTAAGATGTTTCCATAGTTTTAGAAAAGTACTTTGTTGATTAAGCACTGCCATTTATCATCCTTATTAATTATTAATTATTAATTAATTATTTACCAATACAAAAACTAGAGAAAATTCTACCTAGTAAATCGTCTGGAGTAAATTCTCCCGTTATTGTATTTAAAGCTTGTTGTGCTTGTCTCAAATCTTCTGCTAGTAACTCGCCCGCACCTTGCTTAGTAAGCTGTTGATAACCTTGATCTATAGCTTGTGCTGCTTCTTGTAAAGCTTGTATATGTCTACGTCTTGCACTGAAGATAGTTTCTGCGGTGTGTTGGTAGCCCATACAAGCTTTTAGATGTTCTGTTAATAGTTCAATGCCTTGTTTGTCTTTAGCACTTAAAAAAATTGAGGTATAGCCTTCTTTATTAGTACAAAGTTCTATTTTATGATGAGTTAAGTCGGCCTTATTGTTAATAATAGTTATTTTATCTAGATTAGGCATAGGATTTAAAAAAGGAGGCCATATACTTAATGGATTAGTCACTTCTGCTTGAGTAGAATCTATAACTAATAAAATTCTATCTGCTTGTTTGATGGCTGCTATAGCTCTGGCTACCCCAATTTTTTCAATTGGATCATGAGTATCTCTTAGCCCTGCGGTATCAATAATATGTAGTGGCATACCATCTATTAAAATATGTTCTTTTAGTATATCTCTTGTAGTACCCGCTATATCTGTAACTATAGCAGTTTCTCGACCTGCTAAGGCATTAAGTAGGCTTGATTTGCCTGCATTGGGCAATCCAGCTATTACTACATTCAT
>CALYQH010000059.1 GCA_945283395.1 uncultured Ventosimonas sp.
CTAGTGAAGCTATTATTGATTATATCTTAAGACTTGTTAACGACTCTAGTATTAAGGATGGCTTTGGAAAGGGCCTCTCTCCCCGTACTAGTTTAGGGTTATTAGCTTCAGCAAGAGCATGGGCTTTTTTAGCGGGTCGAGATTACGTTATTCCTGAAGATGTTCAGGTTGTTTTACCGGCAGTAGTAGGTCATAGATTACATGATCAAGTGGGATTACAAGGTGGGGCATTGGTGCAACAATTATTAACTAACGTAGCTGTTATTTAATGGCTGTTGTGTCTGATTTCATGGAAAAATGGGCTGCTAACAAGATGTTGAAAGGGCAAGAGATTACCTTAAATTATAAACGCGTCTTCATATTGCCTACTAAAGCTGGCATTGTTTTTGTCTTACTATTAATTATTATTTTATTATTAGGGATTAATTATCAAAGTAATTTGGTTTATGGCCTTTGTTTTACGTTAGGTTCCATTTTGTTTATAACTATTATTCATACCTGTCGGAATTTAGCAAATACTATTATCGCTAATACTGGGGCTGCGCCTGTGTTTGCAGGAGAAGCTGCAAGTTTTCGATTGCATTTAGAGTCCAAAAAAGGTGCTAATCAGGCAATAGGTGTCACTTGGGCAAGCTATAAAGGCAATGAGTTACAAGAAGAATTACAGTTAATAGATGTAACTAAGCAAACAGGTGCTGATTTATTGTTGATTAAAGAAGCTCCTAAAAGGGGTATTTTTTATCCAGGGCGTATCTATATTCAAACGCAATTTCCTTTGGGATTATTTGTTAGCTGGACGGAAGTTGATTTATTTTTAAAAGTAATTGTATACCCTAAACCTATAGCAGGTGTGATTTGCCCATCGGGCTATGTAGGAGAAGAGGAAGATGGAGCCGTCTCGCTTGGCAGAGGTGTAGATGATTTTCAAGGGCTTAGAAGCTATCAGCCTGGTGATTCAATGCGTTTTATTAATTGGAAGTCCTTTTCAAAGGAGCAAGGGTTATTTGTCAAGGATTTTTCGTCCTTAGTAGGCCAAGATGTTTGGTTAGATTTTGCTTTAGTTGAAGGTAGTATTGATCATAAGTTGTCTGTTCTTTGTTATTGGGTGCTTAAGATGAGTCAGGAACAACATCCTTTTGGTTTAAAGTTACCTAATATTGAGTTGCCCCCTGATATAGGTGAGAAACATCAGCAAGAGGCTTTGTATGCATTGGCTATATATGGGATAACTAAATGAGTCAATATAGTAGTTTAGTTACTAGAAATGGTTTGACGTGGCTATTAATAGCACAGGTGTTAACTATATTGCCGTTATCTTTTTATTTACCCTGGTGGGTGTTAGGTCTATGGTTAGGTTGTGCTTTATGGCGTATCCAGATCTATAAAATGAAGTTCAGTTATCCCAAGGTGTTAGTAAAATTATTGATAGTAGTTATTATAGCAGCAGGAGTTTTTTTTAGTCGTGGGACAATTATAGGATTAGATGGTGGGGTTGCACTATTAATTGCAGCTTTCTCATTAAAACTCATAGAGTTGAAAAGCAAAAGAGATGCTGTAGTTACTATCTATATAGGCTTTTTGGTGATAGTTGCTAGTTATCTTTATACTAATAGTTTTAACTGGGTTGTTTATAGTTTATTACCTATTATTACTTTATTAGCTGCATTAATAGGCTTGAACCAAACTAAATTTGCTGATGATGTTTTAGGAACAATTAAATTGGCTTGTATTTTGTTAATCCAAGCCATTCCTCTTATGCTCGTATTATTTTTCTTTTTCCCTAGGCTTGAGCCATTATGGAGTTTGCCATTACCGAAAGGATCACAACAAAAAACAGGTATATCAAATAAAATGGTAGCTGGGGAAATGTCAAATTTAACCCAATCATCTGAGTTAGTTTTCAGAGCAACTTTTACTAATACAACGCCTATTAGAAATAAACTTTATTGGCGTGCGCTTACTTTAGAAACTTATAATGGTAGAGCTTGGTCTCAAGCTTGGGATTTGTCTTATAGAAGACAACAAGCTCCTCCTTGGCAGTATAATCCTTCTACCGACCAAAGAATTGATTATCAAATAGTGATGCAACCCACTTTTCAAAATTGGCTTATTTATTTAGATACACCACAACTTTTGCCAGCAGGGGTAAAAAGATATGCTGATTTTCATTTAGAAAGGTCTAAGATGATTGATAGTGTTTATTCTTATCAATTAACTTCGTGGCCAAATGCAATAAGAGAACCCGATGGCTTACCGCGAATTAATATAAATAAGCAACTGCCATTGCATACTGATCCCAGAGCAAGAGCATTTGCCGAACAACTCAAGAATACTTATCATGGGAATACTGAGCAAATAGTAAATGCTTTATTAAAATATTTTCGAGAACAACCCTATTATTACACGTTACAGACTCCAGATATGGGGGCTAATAGTATTGATACGTTCTTTTTTGATATAAAACGGGGATTTTGTGAGCATTACGCTAGTGCTACCGCTTTTATTTTAAGGTCAGCTGATATTCCTGCTAGGGTAGTATTGGGTTATCAGGGTGGGGAAATTAATAGTGCCGGGAATTTTGTGCAAGTCCATCAGTTCGATGCTCATGCTTGGGTAGAATATTGGCAACAAGGAAAAGGTTGGATCACTATTGACCCAACTTTCCAAGTAGCCCCTAATCGTATAGAGCAAGGATTAAGAGAAGCTTTAGATGCAAAAGATCAGCAGCAATTAGGTAATAATATTTTAGGTTATGGATCTGATAGCGTATTCACCAAATTACGTTTAGCATGGGATAACTTTAATAATGAATGGGATATTTTTATAGGTACCTTTAATACGGATCAGCAAAGAGGATTATTACAAAAATTAGTAGGTACGACTAAGTTGGTTTATTTAAGTATCTTTTTAGCTATAGGGTTTATTATAGTTTCAAGTGTTTGGCTATTAATATTATTAAAACCATGGAAGAAAACAAATGACCCATTACTGAGGTATTTTCAACAATTTGAATCTATTCTAGCCAGCCAAGGTATTGATCGAGAATTGGGCGAGGGACCTGTGGCTTTTGCTCAGAAAGCTCAGCAAAGTTTGCCTGATTTTGCTGAATTAATTAAGTCATTTATTAATACATTTGTTGCACAGAGGTATGCTCAGCAATTTACTTCTTCATCATCTTTACCTAACATTTTAAAAAGATTACGTAAAATGTCACATCGGCAAAAATGGTCATTTAGTAAATAATAAGGGTATCTACTAGATACCCTTATTATTAGTCATTTTTATCTTTTTGATGTAATGCAATAGCTAATATATCACAAGGAGCGTTTTGTAATAGATCTTTAGTAGTAGAACCTAATAATAATGCTAGGCCATGTCGGCCGTGGCTCCCTACAACTATTAAATCACAGCCATTTTCTTGGGCTATTCGGTGAATTTCTTGGCGTGGTTGTCCATAGCAAAGATAACAGTGTTCACTCGTTAAGCTTGGATAATCAGCTATGTAAAAATCAAGCCGTTCCCTAGCATTTTGTAATTGTTCCTGTTGCAGTGTGGATAAATCCATAGGAATATCTCCACCAAAGGCTAAGGAGACTGGTTCAAGAATATTAATAAGTGATACCTTTGCTTGATATAAATTAGCTAATTCGCAGGCTTGTTGAATAACATGAGGACTTTCTTCTGTTAAATCAACAGCCACTAATAGATGTTTGTAAGCCATAGTATAATTCCTCTTGTTAATGGGTTGGCTTGTAATTGAAAAATTTACAGCAGTTAAAGATAATAGTTGCAACTAAATTAAGCTATCCTTAGTTTGGTCAAAGGACGCGCTATATTAACTATAGAGTTACCTCCTAATCTATCTTGTACAATAATGTAATAGCGAATGCTACAACAGGTAAAAGAGCCTTCTAATAGTTGGCCATTAATTGGTAAACTATCTACATCTGAAACTAAGGCAGCATCTATCATTTTTTTATAGTTAGTTAGACTTTTTAACTCTACAACGTCAAGACCATAAAAAAATTCAGTTAAACCTAAATGGCCACGCTTTTTACTGGTAGCAAACTGGTAGAGATAGTTTTGTTTTTGAATTACTGCATTGAAGTGATTAATAGGGATCACAGGCATAAATAATTGCAGTTTTTTGAGAGAAAAATAATAATCAGCACTTAGTTGCGTTAATTCAAAAGTTATTAAAAGATAGTAAATATTACGTTGATCACTAGGTTTATCGGTTTGAAAGACACTATAAACTATTAAGTTATATGCTTTCATTGCTATTAGAATACTAAGGGTTGATTTTTCATAAACAGCAATATAAATGCAAGCAATTAGTTTATATTGGGTACATTGTTGTATAGTGTTCCGAACCATATACTTTTCTTCAGTGAATCATTAATCTAACAATAAAGGTCATCTCCTACGAAGTATGCTTTATTAGTTATTCATCAACCCCCAAAAGTTAATTATTTTTTGTATAATTTTTATTAGTTTACTCCTTAATATATGCAAGTGGAATAGTTAATATTTAATCAAAATCACAGGAAAAAAGAATAAACTTTTTTAGCTAGTGCCGTGGTATATTTAACCTATTAGATCAAAAATCTGATATAAATAAAGTAGTTATAAAGCAATATATGGATTTTATTGGATGAATTTAGACGCTATTGAACAGCCCAAATGAATTAAAAAACGATCGGAAAGATATTAGACTAAAAGTTATTTATAACTAATTTTTATGTTAGTAATTGGCAAGTAATTCACAGAGTTGTTTAGTAGCTTCTAGCATAGCATAATCGGTTCTAGCTATATTTTGATTATCAAACAGAATAAGTTTATGTTGTGCAACCGCTTTTAACATAGGCCAATTTTGCCAAGCATCCAGTAAGCTTTGTTGTGAAGCAATGATAATATCAGGGTTACGAGCTAGCACTCTTTCAGTATTGACGATGGGAGCAGGGCTATTAAGGTCATCAAATACATTACGAGCACCACATATTTTCAGTGCATCACCTATAATTTGGCCTTTACCAATAGTATAAATAGGATTCCCCCACAATTGGTAGAATACGCTTAGGGGGCGCTCTCTATAAAATTTTTCTCTTAACTCGGCTAGCTCCTTATGCATTTTTATGACTAGCGTTTGGCCTTGCTGTTCCCGTCCTATTTGTTTCCCTACAAAGGCAATTTGTGTTGCAAGTTCATCAAGAGTATGTGGACTAATCATTATTATTTTATAGCCGAGGTGGTTGAGTTGCTGCTGCTCGACAGATTTTATGCTGGTAGGCCACAATAAGATAAGATCTGGTTTAAGACTGATTAGCTTTTCTAAAGAAAATTGACCAAATTGTCCTACAGAAGGGATATTGGCTATAACAGCTGGTCTTGCTTGTTGAAAATCCAATACACCTACCAATAGATTTGCTCCGTCTAGCTCTATAACTAGATCGGTTAGCGATGGCGACAGACTAACTATGCGGAGTGGTTTTGGTTGGCTGTAACCAATAATACTAGTAATGCTTAATATAAAAGTTATTAGGCTAAGCTGAAATAGTTTGAACACAGCAGTTACTCTTATTAATGGTTAGTGGTATCAGGTATTTCTTGCTGATGTTGTAAACCTAGTAAATGCCCCATTTTGTTTGCCTTAGTCGCCAGATAGTTTTGATTATAACGATTTTTTCCAAATTCAATAGGTTCGCGTTCAACTACTGCAATACCTAACTCTTTGAGAGCAGTTATTTTTTTAGGATTATTGGTCATCAATTTAATAGCTTTAATACCTAAATAGGCTAGCATCGGTAAGCACATATCATAGTTACGCATATCAGCCGGAAAACCTAATTGTAGGTTGGCTTCCACTGTATCAGCTCCTTTATCTTGTAACGCATAGGCCCGAATCTTATTTAATAAACCTATACCGCGACCTTCTTGCCGTAAGTAGAGTAATACGCCACGTCCTTCTTTAGCAATAGCCTTCATGGCTGCCTCTAATTGAAAACCACAATCACACCTAAGACTAAATAAGGCATCGCCTGTTAAACACTCTGAATGAATTCTGCCTAACACGGGAGAACCATCAGTTACATTGCCTAAGGTTAATGCCACATGTTCAACACCTGATTGTTCATCTGAAAAACCATGCATGGTAAACACTGCAAATGGCGTAGGTAGAAGTGAGGAAGCAACAAAAACAACAGACACCCATAGGCTCCTAATAAAATTTAATTAATAGTTATAAGCTATTATATAGCTATAATTTAACCTTTATTATAATAGCTTTTAATAGCAAGACTTTTCATAAAATGAAAGTAATAGGATAACACCTATTTGCAAGTTGCAGAACTTATTTTAGTGCTTGAGCCGCTTTTAATACTTCTTCCGCATGTCCAGCTACCTTAACTTTGCGCCATTCTTGGCGGAGAATACCCGCTTTGTCTAATAAAAAGGTACTACGTTCAATGCCAAAATATTCTTTACCGTATAGTTTTTTTAGTTTTATAACATCGAATAGTTTGCAAAGTTTTTCTTGTGGATCACTCACTAACTCGAAAGGAAAAGCTTGTTTAGCTTTGAAGTTTTCATGGGATTTAAGGCTATCTTTAGAAACACCATAAATAAGTGTATTGGCTTTTTGAAACTCTTTATAAAGATCACGAAAAGTTTGTCCTTCAGTAGTACAGCCTGGGGTATTATCTTTTGGGTAAAAATAAATAACGACATTATGCCCTTTTAGGTCGGCTAAACTAATAGTTGAATGTTCACCTGTTATTTGGATTATGATGTTTTCAATAGGTTTATTTAATGGTGGGGTGGTCATTAATTTACCTCAGCTGGTTAGAATAATGCGGATAAAAGACAATAAGCATAGAGGAAATAATAAAAAGGTAAAGGATAAATAGAAAAAATTCCTTTAGAATGGGTAAGAATTTACTACAACAGTCGATATAAATACTTCGAGCTATCGGTATACTGAGAATTGGTGAAACTGCTTGCATATTAGGAGTTAAGTATTGGTGATTAGCTAATAAATAAAACGCAAAGATGATAAACGCTGGCATAATTTTATGGCTGGCTCTTTTAGCGAGAAGCCAACCTTATAACTTGTTATTTTACGATCACTACGTTAGATAAAATATTACCCTCCCAGCCATTTTTCCCATAGTCGTTTAAATGTTGTATTTGTTTAACAGCTTGTCCTTGGCTGAAGTTAATTTCTTCTAAAGACAGCCAAACACTAGCGGGAGCAAAAGTAGATTTAAATCTATACGCTAAGTTTGTTAAGTCGGTAATGATTGTCCAATAGGTTGCTATTGCTTTGTTATTATTAGGTTATTTGCTGTATTTGGCATAACCCTATAGTTTTTATTATGATAAATATTAACAATGCCGTTATCAATTTCTATAATGGCAGAGCCAGCTGTTACATCTTCAATAGCCATGTGTTTTGTGTCTGTAGCATAAACTATAGGTAATTAAATGGCTGCTAATCTAACATCGTTTTAAATAGCGGCTATGGCTTCATCGACAGTAGCAAAATTATCTAAAATATAGCTTAACCGAGCTTTATGGCTGCCAACAGTTAATCAATAGATAGGACAAATTATTCAACAACTTTCTAACATTTATGATAGCCTCTATTGCATGTAAGGAAGAGTATAATGAAAATAATAAAATGTTGATGAAGGTAGCCGTTTGTACGATCAAGTAAAATGGTAGTTAATGTTCTAATAGATTTTGATGTTTATAATTGTAGTATGAATATCGTAAGGGAA
>CALYQH010000060.1 GCA_945283395.1 uncultured Ventosimonas sp.
TCAGTAGGTAATGTAGGTATTGACTGATTATCAATAGAAGTTACTGTGGTAGCTGGTTCAGTATCAGGCGTTTTATTGGAAATAAATAAAATTACCAACAAACAAACAACAATGACTCCTAAAATAGCTAAATTTCTATTAGATAGCGGTAGTTTAGACATGGTAGATACCCTTTTTGGCCTATGCTGAATATGATCATCATCTAAATCAGGTTCAGCAGTTAACTCTTGAATTTGCATATTTTCAGTCAAACAATCTTTTGCTATTTGATTAATAACACCTGGCCAGCCACCCGATTGAGTATAGATATACATTATTTGTTCATTACTAAATAAAGCTAAATTTTGGCCTGCCCCTTCTAAGCGAAGGGTTAAATATTCTTTAGTTTCTTCTAAGGAATAAGGAGTGAGCGGAAGATTAAATGTAACCTCTTTACTGATAACGGAATTTTCTAATTTATCCAATAAATTTGGTCTTGCAAATAAAAAGATATGTAACCCTGCAAGCTGTTCATCAACTAGATTTAATAATAATTGAATAACATCTTCCGACAGCTGGTCAGCATCATCAATCATAACATAAAGGCTAATACCTTTATTAAATAGCTGTTTGATCTGTTCTATAACAGCTACTACCGTTATTTCAGTAATAGATAGTTCCTTGGCCAATAAATGCAACACATCATTGACGATTGGACAATCTTTAGCTGTAATACTGACAATTTTAATCGTTTCTTTATTAATGCTTGCTATGAAAGCTTGTCTAAGTAAGGTTTTGCCACTGCCTTTAGGGCCTGTGATAAGCAACATAAGCTGACTGTGCCTAGCTAAATGATGCAATTGGCCCAAAATAGTTTTACGCTGCGCAGGAAAAAACTTAAAATTAGGGACACGAGCGGCAAAAGGATCATGATCTAACTGATAATAATTTAATAAAGCATCTTCCGCGCTAAACATATTCATTTACTCACCAAAATCGAAGCCATTAATTGTTGATAGTCTGTAGATAGTATAGCACTCAATAATTCAGCAGAGAATTCACTTGTTACGGTTGCTACGCCTATTCCTTTTAAAAGGACTAAACGTATCTGCCCCTCTAGCGTTTTTTTATCTACCCTCATATAACCTAGAAAATCCTCGACAGTCATATTTGCAGGAGGGACTATAGGCAACCCTGCTTTAGCCAGTAAATTAATAGCTCTATTACGTTCATCTGCCATTATCCAGCCAAGTCTATAGGACATTTCCAATGCCATAACAGTACCCACTGCTACTGCCTCGCCATGTAACCAATTTCCATAACCTTGATGGGACTCTATGGCATGACCAAAGGTATGACCTAAATTTAAGGTAGCTCTTAGTCCTGCCTCTTTCTCATCCAAAGCCACTACCGCCGCTTTTATCTTACAAGACCACTCTATGGCCTTGATGAGTTCACTGGTTTTTAATGCTTTTAAATCTTCAATATGCTTTTCTAACCAGTTAAAGAAATCGCTATCGGCAATTAAACCATATTTTATTACTTCAGCAAGACCCGCTGATAACTGTCTTTCTGGTAAAGTTTTTAAGGTAGTTACATCAATAATCACTTCATTAGGTTGATAAAAAGACCCTATCATATTTTTACCTAATACATGATTAATACCTGTTTTACCACCAATAGAAGAATCCACTTGAGAAAGTAACGTAGTAGGTACTTGAATAAAGTCAACACCTCGCTGATAACAGGCAGCTGCAAACCCTGCCATATCACCTATCACACCACCACCTAAAGCAAACAAAGTAACTTTTCTAGTACACTTAGCTTCAAGTAATGCATCAAAAATTAGTTGCAGTATTTGCCAGTTCTTATATTGCTCGCCATCAGGTAAAATACAAGTATGACATTGATACCCCTTTAATAGCTCCATTAATTGATTTAAATAGAGCGGTGCAACAGTTTCATTTGTCACAATGAGTACTTGTTTGCCATTAATATAAGATAGAAAAGCATTGTCGTTATTTGTTAATAAATGCTCACCAATAAAAATAGGATAGCTACGACTACCTAACTCTACTTGCAACTTGTGCATGTTAAACATCCAATAAATTAAGCAGATAAACTTATTTTTTTATTACAACTTTAATGACTCTAAGATATGTTGAATTAAAAAGCGCGGTGGCCGCTCATCAGTAACCACTACCAAATGTGCGATTTCTCGGTAAAGTGGATCTCTAATACACATCAAACTTTCCAATACTTTAGCTGGATTTGCAACTTGTAATAGCGGTCTTTGTTTATCCTTTATAGTACGAGCTATTTGTTGTTCGACTGAAGCATACAAGTAAATAACAGTAGATTTTTCTGTAAGTAATTTACGCGTTGTGGCATTTAAAATAGCCCCGCCTCCTGTAGCAAGCACAAAGCCCTCTTTAGAATTATTACAAATTTCAGCAATAATATTTTGTTCTCGCTCTCTAAATCCTTGTTCTCCTTCTACGTCAAAAATCCAAGAAATAGCAGCACCACTCCTGTTTTCTATTTCCCTATCTGAATCAATAAAAGATAAATTAAGCTCTTTGGCAAGCAAACGCCCAATGGTGCTTTTACCAGCTCCCATTGGGCCTACCAGAGTAAAACTTTTCAACAAATATACTATCTCGAAACAAATGTTTTACTATCAATAATACGAGGAGTCAAGAAAACCAATAACTCTTGTTTTTGATTATCCACTTGATCTCTTCTGAATAATCGGCCTAGTAAAGGCAAATCACCAAGATAAGGTACTTTTTCTGTTACTTTACTTTGAGTATTTTGGAATACACCACCTAGAACTATTGTTTCACCATCTGACACTAAAACTTTAGCATTCACTTCGTTCTTATTAATTGCCGGTACCCCTAAATATTGCTGATCTTTAGCCACACTATCTTTAGTCACAGTAACGGCCATAATAATTTGGTTATCTGGCGTAATTTGTGGTGTAACCTCTAACGAAAGTACTGCATCTTTAAACGAAGTGGTAGTTGAACCGCTAGAAGATGCTTCCTGATAAGGAACCTCTACCCCTTTTCTGATTTTAGCGGTTTCTTTATCTGAAGTAGTTACTTTAGGTTGCGAGATGATTTCACCTTGGCCAGATCTCTGCATGGCATTTAGTTTCAAATCAATAAATACATTTTTACCTAAATAACCAATACCAAACCCTGAGGTTGCACGCTCCGCTCCTAGATCCACCATTGGTGCCGAGCCAGGGATTGTAAACTGATCTTTGCCATCCTTATCCGTTGTATGTTGAATATAATCACCTATTCTTCCTGAAGTTTGTTGCCCTCCCTGAGCATTATTATCTAGTCTACCATCAGCGCCTCCGTAAGAATGCCATTTCTGATTTCGAGAAGATATATCAGCAGCCCATCTAACTCCTAAATTTTTAGAAAAGTCCACATTCGCTTCAACAATTCTAGCCTCTATTTGTACTTGTCGTACTGGCCTGTCCAATTTAGCAACGATACGACGTAATTCCTCTAAACGTGCCTCCGTTTGGTAAGCAACAATAGTGTTGGTACGCTTGTCAACTGTTAGTGATCCTCTATCATCAATTGCTACGGTAGCTGTATAAGAGCCGGCCCCAGATTCTGACTGACTGCCTGTAAAGCCAGTAGTTCTAGACATAGTAGCTTGAAATAGAGTCACTATTGCTGAAGCATCTGCATAATTGATTTCAATTAGCTCTCTACGTAGTGGCTGGGTTGCTTCTATAGTCTTCTGTGCATCAGCAATTTGACGCGCTGATTCAGCCAACTCTGCTGCTGGTGCAATAATTAAAATATTACCTTCTTGACGTTTAGCTAATCCTCTAGTTCGCATAATGATGTCTAAAGCTTGGTCCCAAGGAACATTTTGTAAACGCAAAGTAATATTCCCAGTAACTGAATCTGTTGCCACCAAGTTTAATTTAGTAAAATCTGCAAGGATTTGTAATACACTACGCACTTCAATATCTTGGAAATTTAAAGACAACGTATCACCTTTAAAAATTCCTTGATCGTACATTTTGCGTTGTTTTTCTTCAGCAGAAACGTGTTTAACACTGACAGTCAATTCATCATCTGCCTGATAGACTAAATAATCAAAATTACCTTTTGGCTCGATAGTAATAGTAGAACCGTTAGCTTTAGCTATAGAACTTACAAATTGCACAGGCGTATCAAAATCTTTCACATCTAAACGAACTCGTAATGCTTCTGGCAATTGTGTTTTAGGAAAATTAAGAACAATTTTACTACCTTGCTCTTGTACATCTGGGCTAATGGTGCTATTAGATAACTTAATAACAATATTGCCCTCTCCATTGTCACCCCGTCTAAAATCAACATTTTGAATAGCATTACCTGCTATATTACCAATAGCTGTTGATTTAGTATTATTAGCCAATGGCTGTCTAGATACAGATGAACTAACAGCTGTTTGAGGAGTAGCATTAGCTAGTTTCTTATTGTCAACTTCCCCTAAAGTGATGTAAATATTATTACCTTCTGCTATTGTTGCATAAGGGACTAAAGTGTTTAAATCTACTACTAAACGGGTTACATTTTTAGCTTGAACTACCGCTAAATTTCTTACATTACCTATGCCAATAGTTCTTCTTTTTTGATTTAATAAACTCGTCACATTAGGCAAATCTAATGCTATACGTGCAGGTTGATCTATAGTATAACCTTTAGGAGCTGAAACATGTTCATCAAAAGTTAATTTCAACTCGACCTTTTCACCAGGTAATGAGATCACATCTAGGTCTTTTAAATTAGCCGCTAATAGCATAGGAGTAATGGACATACTAAGCATAGCTACACTAAAACGAATGTAAGGAACGCTCATTGCTATTTTCCGTTGCTGTTGAATTGAAGTATTCTTTTTCATCTGAAATATCCTTAAGATTAATTTTTGAGCTCTAGGTTATAGGGTCTTTCTTTACAACCATCATTGCCGTCAGGAATTTTTTCTAAAACTTCTAGACCAAAATCATTAATAGACTGAATCTGACCATGATTTAGACCAATATAATCTCCTACTTTCACACGATGAACGCCTCCTGCTCCTCGCAATAATGCATAATGTTCTTTATCATTTTCTATTGTGCCTACCATTGTAAATGAACCTATATCAAAACCTTCTAAGAAACTTTTGACTCTGGTAGGATCAGGCAATTTACATTTGTTATCGGTCTCAATTTGAGGTTTAATAATAGTATCTTGATTTTGGAATGGATCTCTCATGAAAGAGGCAGTATAAGAAAAAGGTAAATAAGGCTTAGGCTGTGGCAATGGTTCTATCTCCCTAGCGGGCCTAGCCTTTACTTGATCTACATAGGTTTCTAGATCTTCTATACCTGAATTTCCACAAGCTGATAACATAACAGTTAGTGTTCCTAGAATTAGCATGCGTTTCATTATTATCATTTCACATCCCCTCGGTAACGATAAGTTTTTGCCAAAACTTTTATTGTTAACCTGGATGAGTCACCTTTCATTGCAGGAGCTATTGAAAAATCATTTAAAGTTACTATGCGTGGTAATGCTGCCACTTTAGTAGCAAAATTAGCAAATGCATGATAGTTACCTGTTAATGAAATTTGAATGGGGAGTTCTACATAAAAAGGTTGAGTAACTTCATTCAATAATTGAATTTGGCTAAATTCTAAACCACTAGTTAACCCTGCTTTAGTTACATCCTCTAATAAACCTGGCACTTCAGTATCAGCAGGTAATTGCCTCAATAGACCACTAAAAGATTGCTCTATAGTTTCCATTTGCGCTCTATAAGCATCTAAACTTGCTGATTGCGCAGCTTTCGATTCAAATTCAGATTTTAATTTGGGTTCCTTAGCCCTCTGTGTATCTAGATTAGCTCTTATATCGCTCAATACAAACTGATAACCAATAATAGGTACTACAATAAGAATAAATAAACAAACTAGCACCATAATAGGTAAAGGCCAAGTACCAGGGCTTTTAAAATCTAGGTTATTAATATCTAAACTTTTAAAATCAAACTTTAAGTTCATTTTATACTCCCCTCATCCTTTGGTTCACTTTCCATTACCTGTAGAGTAAAAGTTGATGTTTTATCTAAAGGCTCTTTTTGATTAAGTTGAGAGATAACGGTTAAATTAGGACTAGTCAACCATGGGGAAGTCTCAAAATTACGCATTAAGGTTGAAACTCTATTATTAGAAACAGTAATGCCGTTAATAGTAATTTTCTTATCCGTTTTATTAAGCGAAGTATAAAAAACTCCATCAGGTAAAGTTCTGACAAATTGATCTAATAATCTAGCCAAAATTTGTCTATTCGATTGCAAATCTTGAATAATTTTCATCCTTGCCAATAATTCTCCTCTTTTTGTTCTTAGATCCTCAATAACTTTAAGTCGCTCATCCATCACAGTAATTTGTTGACTTAAATAATTATTACGTATATTTTGATTATCAATTTGCATTTCAAGGTATCTACTAGCAAGAAAAACCCCAATGATTGCAATGACAGTGGTAACTGCTACTGCCATCAAAAATTGACGCTTGCGCTCTTCCCTTAACTGTTCTCGCCAAGGTAATAGATTGATACGTATCATCAGTCAAAACTCCTCATTGTTAATCCACAAGCAACCATCAGAGATGGAGCATCCTGTGCTAATGCTGCTGCATTAATTTTTGATGATGTTTTCATGTCTGAGAATGGGTTTGCCCTTTCAGTAGGTACATTTAATTTATTTTGAATATAACTTACTAATTGTTCGATACGTGCACTACCACCAGCTAATACAATACCATCTACAGTGTTATATTGACCTGTTGCGAAGAAAAATTGCATAGAGCGTGCTATTTGATCAGCAATTTGATCCATAAAAGCTTGCAATACCGCTTGCTCATAATCTTCTGGTAGTTCTCCTTTTTTCTTAGCTCTTTCAGCATCTAAAAAAGTTAGCCCATAATGCCTTTGTATCTCTTCAGTTAATTGACGCCCCCCAAATATTTGCTCACGATTATAAATAATATGGCCATTAAAAATAATATTAAAACTGAGTGTACTTGAACCTATATCTACTATAGCAAAAGGAGCCCCTGAACCCGCCCTTTTGGCTAAAGGTAATAAAGTTGCTGCCCGTTCCATAGCATAAGACTCAAGATCAACCACCCCTGCAGTTAATCCAGCATAAGCTAGGACGGATTCTCTTGTTTCAATACTTTCCTTTCGGCAGGCGGCTAGTAAAATCTCTTCTTTAGTCTCATCATTAACAGAAGGCCCTACCCGAGCAAAATCAATAGACACCTCATCCAATGGATAAGGAATATATTGATCAGCTTCAAGTTGCAATTGCACCTCTACATCTGCATCATTGAGCCCTTTGGCCACTTCAACAGACCGTGTAATAACCGATGATCCACCCACTGCCACAGCAGCCATAGCTGTCTTTGTGCGGAGAGACTTAATAGCTTTATCTAAAGCCTTACCCACCGCCTCCACATCATGGATGTTACGATCAGAGACCACGCCTAACGGGAGATCTTCCACTGCATACCCATTTAGGACATATGAAGAACCTGATCGATCCAGGTCCACGACCCTGAGCGAGCTAGCACCTATATCGATACCTAAAAATCTTTTTACTTTCTTTTTGAATAGCACGATGTTTTTCCCTGTTCACATCCGCAACTTACGGAAAATTACTGTCTATATATACTATAAATATAAATAGCAAAATTTACCACTCTATCAATAGTACTCTTT
>CALYQH010000061.1 GCA_945283395.1 uncultured Ventosimonas sp.
TATTTCAGCAAGGCCAGAGGACATTAGAATAGCTACAAAAATAAGCGCTGGCGCAGTAGCAAACAATGGAATACTCTCAGCTAATGGTGAGAAAAATAGAGCCAATAAAAATAAAATAGCTACTACACAAGCAGTTAAACCAGTTTTTCCGCCGGCAGCGACACCCGCGGTTGATTCTACGAAGCTAGTGGTAGTTGATGTTCCCAATAGAGAACCAGACATGGCGGCGGCACTATCTGCAATAAGTACCTTGCCCATGCGAGGTAAATAGCCGTCTGCTCTCATTAAACCGGCTTTTTTAGCCACTCCTATTAAAGTGCCTGAGTTATCAAATAGGTCAACAAATAGAAAAGAAAAAATAACACTTACCATGCCTATATTAAGTGCTCCAATGATATCCAGTTGTAAAAAAGTAGGAGCAAGCGATGGAGGAGGAGCGATAATGCCTCTGAAGGGAGTGATTCCTAATAGAATGCTAATAATACTAACTAGCAATACACTAATAATAACAGCCCCAGATACTTTACGAGCCTCGAGGGCAATTAGAATAAAAAAACCTATAACAGCTAATATAGGCTCGGGTTTAGTTAAATCTCCCAGGCTTACAAGGGTTGCTGAGTTGGCGATAATAATGCCTGCTTTTTGTAACCCTATGAGTGCTAAAAATAAGCCTATCCCAGCAGCTATAGCAGATCGGAGAGCTAAAGGTATGCTATTAATAATCCATTCTCTGATTTTAAAAATAGAAAGAATAAAGAACAAGCTTGCAGAAATAAACACAGCCCCTAACGCTATTCGCCAGTCATATCCCATAGAGTGAACAACGGTATAAGAGAAGAAAACGTTTAATCCCATTCCTGGAGCAAGTGCTAATGGATAGTTAGCTATAAGTCCCATAAGTAGTGAGCCAATGCAAGCAGCCAAACAAGTAGCCACGAAAATGGCGATATGATCCATAGCTGCACCGTTTGGATCACTTAAAATGTTTGGATTAATAAATAGAATATATGCCATTGCCAGAAAGGTAGTACACCCTGCAATAATCTCAGTTCTAATATTGGTGTTATTGGCTTTTAGCTTGAAGAGTTTCTCTAGCATATATACAACCCTGCTAAATAAGGATTAAACATAGTTGATAAAATAATAAACCACCTAGTAATAGGTGGTTTAATTATAAGATAGCTTATTGTAATTCAGTTAGTTGTAATATGCGAACTACTAATTTGTTAATGCCTTGTGCAATTTCAGCAATAGATTGGCCTAACATATAGGCAGGAGTGGTAATAAGTTTATGTGCATTATCTTCAACGATATTATCTACTGTACAATTTTGATGAATAGCTCCCATTTGTTCTAAGGTTTTAGCTGTTTTAGAATCATTACCAATAGTACAAATAATACCTTGCCCATAGATCTTAGGTGCTAAATGTGGAGCAATACAAATTAGTCCTATGGGTTTATGGGCTTTGGCAAAAGCTTGAGTTACCTTTAAAACATCAGGTCTTACTGTACAGTCAGCACCTTTAAAGGCAAAATCTGACAGATTTTTGGCAGCACCAAATCCACCTGGAATAATAAGCCCTCCAAAATCGTCAACTGCTAATTCACTAATATCTTTTATTTGACCACGAGCTATGCGGGCTGATTCTGCCAGTACATTACGTTTTTCTGTTTCTTGATGTTGTGTGTAATGATTTATTAGCTGCGTTTGTTGCATATTAGGAGCAAAGCATTGGACTTGAGCTCCTTGTTCACTCAAATAAAGTAACGTGAGAGTACTTTCGTGTATTTCACTGCCATCAAATACTCCGCATCCCGCAAGGATTATTGCTATTTTTTTGGTAGGCATTAGTAACTCCTATTGATATATGAGTGGTTTGAAGTAGCACATTTAAGATGTGCTATTGCCATATTATATAAGACCCACAAACAGAATACTTTGTTTTAATACAAGGTAAAATTCATTATAATGAATTTTACCTTTATAAACAGCTTTAGGTAGTAGTTGTAAGTCGAAAAATTATGTATGAAATTGTTTTTGCGCTAGAGGGGTAATGGCTGCAAGATTAAATGAATTTTTTATTTATCTGTTCGTTAAGCGTTGGTTTTCAAGAAGTGAAATGCTCATTAGTAAGTTTCGATATAAATATGCATTGCGGCAGATACCTCAAAGTTTACCATTATTGATCCTAATATCTTTGGTACTTTTATGGTTAACTATTGTCATGTCTACTATTTTTGCAGTTTTTTACAAAATGAATAAGCCATACAGCTATGACTATTAAACATAATAGTCCTAAAAAGTATAGCTCATAGTCTTTAAGATAATCGAGCACTTTTTTACCGAGATAGTAGGCTGTACAGCCTAGTACGATAGACCAGATAACAGCTCCTATAGCGTTGAGTAACATGTAGCGCTTAGGCGGATAGTTAGATATGCCTATGGCAATTGGCATAATAGTGCGAAGCCCATACATGAAACGGAAAGTTAATACCCAAAGATCAGGGTTTCTTCTTAAGTAAAGTAGTGCTTTGTCAGTTGATTTTTGCCATTTAGGCCTTTTTTGTAAAAGACTGATACCGTATCGCCTACCAATAAAATACCATAGTTGATCTCCAAAATAGCTTCCTATAAAAGCTACTAAAATAACCATTTCTATATCTAAATACTTATGCGCCGCGGCAACTCCAGCTAAAACTAAGATAGTTTCTCCTTCTAGGAAGGTGCCTATAAATAGAGCTAAATAGCCAAAGTCATTAAGGAGTTGATCAAGCATTACTCAGTCTTATTCTAGGTGAAATGATTTGCTAGTATATACAAAAGTAGTAACTTATATTGTGAGTTAAATTAGGATAGAGGCTAACTTATTGTTAAAAAATATTTAATTCATCTATAGTTTATAGTATGACATTAACATAACACTAGCTTAAAGCCAATAATATGGATTTGTATAGTTACTTGAGAAAAGTGGTGTTGGTTGTTAATAGCTTATTAACTGTCACAGCTTTTTAATGATGCTAACAAGTTAGTTAGCTAATCGCAATGGATAGTTGATAATGAATAAGTTGACGTACCTATGCTGCTTGGGGTACAAATGGTTAAATGAAGAGTTGTTAACTATTAAACAAGTCGGTGGCTTAGTTTAGCAGTGAGTGTTAATTCTAGGCATAGTAAAGTATGTTATTAATGATGATAGGTATATCTAATGCTCAAGTAAATAAAACTGTAATTAAAAATAATAGATTACCTAAATCTGCTATTATGGAAACTCCAATAGCTTTTAAATTCGTCAGGACAGAAGTAGTTTTGACATATTTCGCTTTATATGCTGCCATGCAAATAATAAAGAGTAAGTAAAGGATTTTTGAAATAGGAAAGAATGATGACAACACGTTCTAATGCTAAAAAGCAATTGTTAGAAGTAAATGTTATAGAGGCAATAGATAATACTCCAGCATTTATAAAGGACGGATGTGCTCCGTTAAATATAGACGATCCTAGTTTCTATTTAAATAGAGAATTTTCTTTGCTGGAATTTAATATCAGAGTGCTTGAGCAATCCTTAGATGAAAATTATCCT
Organism: uncultured Ventosimonas sp.; assembly: GCA_945283395.1. Classification (GTDB taxonomy): domain Bacteria; phylum Pseudomonadota; class Gammaproteobacteria; order Pseudomonadales; family Pseudomonadaceae; genus Entomomonas. The sequence continues at coordinate 3,582 of CALYQH010000061.1, forward strand.
TTATTAGAAAGGCTTAAATTTTTGCTCATTTTTTCAAGCAATTTAGATGAATTTTTTGAAATTAGGGTGTCAGGCTTAAAAAAACAAGTTAAGTTTTCTCGTGAGCAACGAGGTGCAGATGGTTTATTACCTCATCAAGTATTGACTACCATTAGTCAAGTAGTACATGAGCAAGTTGACAGACAATATCGTATCCTCAATGAAGTATTGTTACCGGCGTTAGCTGAACAAAATATTAGATTTATTCGGCGCCGTCATTGGACTTCGAAGATAAAGGCTTGGGCCCGCAAATTTTTTAAAGAGGAAATTGTCCCTATTATGAGTCCTATTGGGCTTGACCCAACCCATCCATTCCCGTTATTAGTTAATAAAAGCCTTAACTTTATAGTTGAATTAGAAGGAACAGACCTATTTGGCCGTAATTCTGGTTTAGCCATAGTGCCAGCTCCTCGTTCATTACCTCGTATTGTGCGGATTCCCGATGAAATAGGAGGCGAGGGTGATAACTATGTGTTTTTATCTTCCCTAATCCATGCCCATGCAGATGATTTATTTCCAGGTATGCAAGTTAAAGGCTGTTATCAGTTTAGATTAACCCGTAATGCTGATCTTTCAGTAGATGAAGAAGATGTAGAGGATTTAGCAAGGGCTTTGAAAGGTGAATTGTTTGCACGTCGCTATGGTGATGCTGTTCGTTTAGAAGTTGTTGATGTTTGCCCTAAACATTTATCTGATTATTTATGTGAGCAGTTTAATTTAACTGAAAATGAGCTTTATAGAGTAAATGGTCCAGTAAATTTGACTAGACTTTTTAGTATAACCAGTTTGGTTAGTCATCCTGAATTACAGGCTAAGCCTTTTTCGCCAGCTATTCCTAAGGTATTACAAAAGAAAAAAGATAATATATTTGCCATCTTAGCTAAGATAGATGTGTTGTTATTACATCCGTTCGAGTCTTTTCCTTGTGTGGTAGATTTTATAAAACAAGCGGCCAAGGACCCGAATGTGTTGGCTATCAGACAAACACTTTATCGCACTGGCGCTAACTCAGAAGTAGTGGATGGATTAGTTGAGGCTGCCCGAAATGGTAAAGAAGTAACTGCGGTCATTGAGTTGAGAGCAAGATTTGATGAAGAATCGAATTTACAGCTAGCCTCAAGATTACAAGAGGCAGGAGCCATAGTAACCTATGGGGTGGTTGGTTTCAAAACACATGCCAAGATGTGTTTAATTTTGCGTCGGGAAGGCAATGATTTGCGCCGTTATGCCCATTTGGGAACAGGCAATTATCATGCTAGTAATGCTAGACTTTATACCGATTATAGTTTGCTCACAGCAGATGTGGCGCTTTGCGAGGATATCTATAAACTATTTGGACAGTTAATAGGTATGGGCAAAACGCAACGCATGAAAAAAATATTTTATTCGCCTTTTACCTTAAAGAAGAATCTGTTAGAAATGATTAGTCGGGAGGCTAGTGCGGCAAGTCAAGGATTACCAGCGAGAATTATTTTAAAAGTGAATGGTTTAACGGATACCAAAATGATCAAAGCTTTGTATAAAGCTAGTCAGGCTGGGGTTAAGATCGACCTCATTGTGAGAGGTAAGTGTTGCTTGCGTCCTGGGGTGACAGGGGTATCTCATAATATTCAAGTACGTTCAGTCATAGGACGTTTTTTGGAGCATAGCCGAGTGTTCTATTTTCTCAATGGAGGCGAAGAAAAAATTTACTTGTCTAGTGCTGATTGGATGGAACGTAATCTTGATATGAGGGTAGAAACTTGTTTCCCTGTAGAGGGGAAAAAGTTAATAGATAGAGTTAAGAAAGAGCTAGATCTCTATATCAGAGATAATACTTATAGTTGGATATTACAAACAGATGGCAGCTATATAAGAGCCGTACCTCAAGAAGGACAAGAGCCAATAAGTGCGCAGCAAATTTTGTTTGAGCAGTTCACTAACCCAACTACTAGCCGTTAATTTCGTCATAAGAGAGGAAGTATGTCAGGTCAACATTATTTATTGCCTGCTCAAGTATTTTCGGTTGAGGATTATAAAAAGCTAGCTAGCCAACGGATCGAGGCATCGGCATGGTGCTATCTAGAAAGTGGTAGTGCTGATGAATTGACATTAGCATGGAATACAGCAGCTTTTGCTAGTATTAAGTTAGTAGGCAAAACGCTGTGTGATTTTGCTAACGCTAATACCGAGTTAACTTTATTGGGAGAAACCTTTCCTTTTCCGCTATTATTAGCTCCGGTGGCTTGGCACAAATTGTTTCATGTAGAGGGCGAGTTAGCTACTTGTCAAGCTGCCTCTGCTATAGGGGCAGGGATGATATTAAGCACCCAAGCTAGTATGTTATTAGAAGAAGTTGCCGCAAAAGCTACTAAGCCTTTGTGGTTTCAGCTGTATATTCAGCAGGATAGAGTATTCACAGCGGAACTAGTTAACAGAGCAGAATTAGCAGGATATAAAGCTCTGGTATTAACTATAGATGCGCCTATTAGTGGTATCCGTAATAATGAACAACGCGCTAATTTTAGCTTACCTGCGGGGATTAGTTCAGTGAATTTGGCAGGAATGCAGCAACAGCCATGCGCAACTACTAATTTGCTAGATAGTCCATTATTCTCAGGGTTTTTAGCTAACAACCCAACATGGCACGAGGTAGAGTGGTTACAATCTATCACTAAATTACCTGTTATCTTAAAGGGTATCACCTCGCCGCTAGATGCTGAGCGCGCTATTCAAATAGGGGTGAATGGCTTAATTGTATCTAATCATGGTGGCCGAGTATTAGATACCTTACCCGCTAGCATTGATTTATTACCAGCTATTACAAGACAAGTAGCAGATCGTGTCCCCGTATTAATGGATGGTGGCATTAGGAGAGGGACTGATATTTTAAAAGCCTTAGCATTAGGAGCTAAAGCGGTGTTAATAGGGCGTCCTTATATTTATGCGTTAGCTACTGCTGGCGCGGTGGGGGTAGTGCACTTACTTAATATATTAAGGGCGGAATTTGAGGCGGCAATGGTATTGACAGGCTGTAAATGTTTAGCAGATATCAATAGTGCTGTGTTATGGGCAGATCATCAATAAAACTACTGATAACCTAAAAGTTAACTCATCAAGTTTGTGTTGATTGGTGCTAAGTTAGTATTGATTTATACCATTCCAGTTGTTATATATTGCTATGAAAAATTAATACTTATCAACGTAATTTTCATTACAAGAAAATTTTTTTAGTAAACATGTTATTATTTGATTGATAAAAGCGGGCATATAATTTGCTTATAACTAGAAAAAGAGATATTTATTAGTTATGAAACCATCATTAGTATTAAAAATGGGTCAGCAACTGTCGATGACACCGCAGTTGCAACAAGCTATTAAACTTCTGCAATTATCTACGCTTGAGTTGCAGCAGGAGATTCAAGAAATATTAGAATCTAATGTTATGTTGGAGCAACAAGAAGAGGGAGATAATTTTGAAGAAGTAGATTTTTCAGAAGAGAATGGCTCAATGTTAACCCCTGCTACTGAGGTGGTAACTTTTCAGGACAGTAATACACAAGTAGCTGATAATGATTCTGCAACAATAGATGGAGCAAATGATGTTATTCCAGAAGAATTGCCAGTAGATACTGAGTGGGATGATATCTATCAAAGTAGTGGAATTAATTCAGCCAATAATGAAGATGATAGTGATTTTACTAGTTACACTTCGACTGGGGAGACATTACAAAGCCATTTATTATGGCAACTTAATGTTACTCACATGTCGGATAAAGATAAAGCTATTGCGGTTAACTTAATAGATGCTATAAATGATGATGGTTATTTAGATACCACACTCGAAGAGATAAAGGCCGGATTAGATCAAGAGCTAGAGGCAGATTTAGATGAAGTAGTTATGGTACTTCATAGGATTCAACAATTTGACCCTATCGGAGTAGGCGCCAGAGATCTAGCGGAATGTTTGCTATTGCAGTTAACTGCTCAGTTTAATGATCATCCACACTATCAGAAAGCTAGTGAATTAGTGACAAAGTATTTACACTTATTAGGACCAAAAGATTATAACCAGTTAAAGAAGTTATTAAGGATTAATGAAGCAGAACTAA
>CALYQH010000062.1 GCA_945283395.1 uncultured Ventosimonas sp.
TAATAAAAATTAAATGGTAATAGATTAGTTGAGATTAGAAATAATTTAGTAAGATATATTACTGGTGGAACTTTTAACTATCATTTATACTCAAACCATCAATGAATGTTGATGGCCTATTTAAGTCAACAAGAAATTTATTACATGGGGGAATCGAATGTCAAAAAATTTAATACCGGTTCAACACTTAACACCTGGTGCTAATTTGGAAGCCTATGTGCATTCCATAAATAGCCTTGCCGTGTTAACCGCTGAACAGGAACATGAATTGGCAGATCGGCTCTATTATGAACAAGATGTAGAGGCCGCTCGCCAACTCATACTTGCTCACTTACGCTTTGTTGTTCATATTGCCCGTACTTATGCTGGTTATGGTCTACCTCAAGCAGACCTAATTCAAGAAGGGAATATCGGCCTTATGAAAGCCGTTAAACGTTTTAATCCAGAAATGGGGGTACGTCTTATTTCTTTTGCGGTACATTGGATTAAAGCAGAAATACATGAATATATTCTTAAAAATTGGCGTATTGTTAAAATTGCTACTACTAAAGCACAACGTAAATTATTCTTCAACTTACGAAGCCAAAAGAAATGCCTAACTTGGTTAAATAATGAAGAAGTGAATAATGTAGCAAAAACGTTAGGTGTAGAAGCTAAAGATATAAGGGAGATGGAAAGCCGTTTAACAGGTGCAGATATGGCTTTTGATCCTGCTGCCGACGAAGATGATGAAATTGCTAGCTATGCTCCTGCATCTTATTTAGAAGATAATCGTTATAATCCTGCGGTGCAACTAGAAAATGCTGATTGGTCAGACAGTTCCTCTAATAACTTACACGAAGCACTAGCTAAATTAGATGATCGCAGTAAAGATATTTTACAACAACGTTGGTTATCTGATGATAAAGCAACATTGCATGATTTAGCAGCTAAATATAACGTTTCAGCCGAACGGATTCGCCAACTTGAAAAGAATGCGATGGATAAGCTTAAACGTTACATGATAGAAGCTTAGTCCAATTCATTTATTAATAAAGCGTACTTAGTACGCTTTATTATTTAACATTGAATTATTAAATAATGCTTTAAATTACATGTAGTTAGCAATAATATTTGAAAAAATTTCAAATAAATACTTGCTCTAATAAGCCTGATAGCGTATAGTTCGCGCCTGCAAATTAACTCTTGCATATAACAGTATTTACGCGCTCGTAGCTCAGCTGGATAGAGTACTCGGCTACGAACCGAGCGGTCAGAGGTTCGAATCCTCTCGAGCGCGCCATTATTGAAATAACAAGAGATAAGATGTGTAGTTTGTGCGCTCGTAGCTCAGCTGGATAGAGTACTCGGCTACGAACCGAGCGGTCAGAGGTTCGAATCCTCTCGAGCGCGCCAGATTATTATTAAAACCTGCTTAAGCAGGTTTTTTTTTACAATCGCTAAACTCAATAACCAGTTTTTCTTCTTCTTTGAAGAATACTTTGTCTAACTAGTTTCTTAGGCAACTCTATATTAGAGACGCAGACTGTTGTTATTATCCTAACTGGTTTATAGTTTAATAACTCCCATGATGATTCTCTAACATCTGGGGCGGAGATCATTATGAGTGAAGCTGAGGCAAAAATACAAGAATCCCTTCAGGATCGTTTCGATCAAATTCGAGAACTCATTACTCAATACCATAAAGCTGAAGAGTTAGCAGAAGAAGAAAAAAAGCCTTTTAATCCTGACTATAGCAAATTACAACAAAAACTAGAGGAGTTACACCCTGCCGATATTGCCGACTTGCTAGAAGCACTTCCATTAACCGACCGCTTATTACTATGGCAGCTAGTCAAATCAGATCGTGATGGAGATATTCTATTAGAAGTTTCTGACGCAGTTCGTGATACGTTAATAGCAGACATGGATGATCACGAAATCATTGCCGCGGCTAAAGACATGGATGCTGACGAATTAGCAGATTTAGCCCCAGAAATACCTAATGATTTGCTACAAGGACTGATGGACTCATTAGATAGTCAACAAAGAGAAAGAGTAGAGTCAGCGCTCTCTTATGAAGAAGACCAAGTTGGAGCGCTAATGGATTTCGAAATAGTAAGCATCCGTAATGATGTTACTCTTGAAGTGGTGCTTCGCTATTTACGTCGTTTAAAAGAGTTCCCTAGTCATACTGATAAACTATTTGTGGTTGACAAAAATGCTCTATTAAAAGGGATTTTACCCATAAAAAGACTATTATTAAACGATCCTGACAAATTAGTTGCTGAAGTAATGGCAGACGATCCTGTGATCTTTCATCCACAAGAAAATGCTGCTGATGCTGCACAAGCTTTTGAACGTTATGACCTTATTTCAGCTCCAGTGGTAGATGATAAAGGTAAACTAGTTGGACGTTTAACCATAGATGAAATGGTCGATTTAATACGCGAAAAAACAGAGACAGAAAGATTAAACATGGCAGGCTTAAGGGAAGAAGAAGATATTTTTGCTTCCGTTTGGCATTCCGTTCATAACCGTTGGACATGGCTTGCTATCAATTTAATAACAGCCTTTATTGCTTCACGTGTGATAGGTTTATTCGATGGGACTATTGAAAAGCTCGTAGCATTGGCTGCACTCATGCCTATCGTAGCAGGCATAGGAGGTAATTCAGGAAATCAAACCATCACTATGATAGTACGTGCCATGGCGCTTGACCAGATTACTACCGCTAATACTTTCAGACTATTAGGAAAAGAATTGACAGTATCTTTTATTAATGGTCTTGTTTGGGGCAGCGTAATAGGCTTTGTCGCTTATTATCTCTATGATAGCTGGTCATTAGGAATTGTTATGATGTTGGCCATGACCCTCAACTTATTATTAGCAGCCTTGATGGGGGTAATCATTCCTATGGCTATGGTAAAATTTGGTCGCGATCCCGCATTAGGTTCTAGTGTAATGATTACCGCAGTTACTGATAGTGGTGGCTTCTTTATTTTCTTAGGGTTAGCCACCCTCTTTATGACATTAGGGATACTGCCTATTACCGGCTAATTTTTAGCCTATAACCTTTTGTTAACTAATTTAAAACCTAATTCATTCAACTGGAAAATTATCCATGCTACTGTCCTATATTTTGGGTTATAGGAGCATGCCCATTACACGGACTTACTCAATAGTTTAATACTATAATAATAGTTTGACATATATTATTTTTCTGCAACATCTCTTAAGAATGGGGTATGCGAAATAGCCATAAGGATACCGTCAGGGCTAAGAAAGCGTGTGACAATTTTTCCCCACGGCTCTTCCTGTAATCGAGTTAACAGCTGGTATCCGCTTTGTTCAAGAATTAACGTGGCTGAAGAAATATCGGCCACATCCATTTCAAGCCATGCCTGAGGCACAGGTAAACTTTTTGGCCAAACTGCTGTCCCGAAACAAGACATGGCAGCCTTATCAAGAGGCCATAAAGCAAAGCATTTTACACCTTGAATTTTCTCAACATGCAAGTAACCATCGTACCCTTCTATAGTTTCCAAAGGCAGTCCAAGGATATTCTTAAATAATTGTTCATTTTCTTTTTGATTAGTGACAATAGGGCCAAATCCAGCAATAAATAATACCTTTATTTTTTTTAATATATCATGTGTCATATGCTATTCCTCATGTATATATACGTTCTAGCATAGTTTGGTGCAGCAAGTTGTAAGGTACGATTTTCCAATTAACTTAATAACTATTAGCTGCTATTTCTGTTACATAAACATTAATTAACTAGTGGTAACTTATTGTTGGCCGCTAACGACTGTAATGCATCCCCTGTTAATCTATATACAGTCCACTCACTTTGCGGTTTAGCCCCTAACGACTGGTAAAACTTGATAGCAGGAGTATTCCAATCCAAAACGCTCCACTCAAACCGACCACAGCCTTCATTAACTGCTTTAGCCGCTAAATAAGTTAATAATCCTTTGCCATAACCTTTACCTCTTTCACTTTTAGCTACATAAAGATCTTCAAGATAAAGCCCTTTTTTAGCTAACCAAGTGGAATAATTATAAAAATAAATTATATACCCCACTACCTTGCCTTGCCCATTCTCACATATTAAAGCCTGAGCGTTAGCTTGCTCACCAAACAAGGTTTGTTGAATAGTTTCTTCTGTAGCTAATACCTCATGCTCCGCTTTTTCATAAATAGCTAACTCAGTAATTAAGCTTAAAATAGTTTCGGCATCGTTGGGAACAGCCGCTCTAATTAACATCTGCTTTGACATGTTATTAATTCCTGTATTACGCTAATAAAAATCAATGTTACGTTAAAAAATCGTTATTCTACTCTGCACAACCTCAATTAAGTTAGATTGGCGTATGAATAAAAACCTTAGGTATTTTATCTTATTCTTTGAAAAAATAGCGAATTTTTCAAGCTGCTAGCTAGCTTCTTGATATTATTTGTTGGAGGCTTTATCTTAAACAGGCTTGTATACCTTATATTGTTTTGTTAGTATGTATTGCGATAATAATCTTGCACTTTATCAGATAATTGGCAATTTTCTCTCATCAAACCTTATTATAAAATATTAACGCTATTTAAAACCAAGATTTATATTGGTAACTCCAATAGAAAAATATTGATAACTAAATAAACCAAATCACAGATGACTAGTCTACGATAAAGTAATAAAATAGCTCGAATGATTAACTAGTTAGATTAACATAGATGTTGATAAATGGGCTAACTGGATAACATATAAAGAAAACTATCTGACAATTGCCAAGCTTTAGGTTGTCATTGAACTTTAAAGATCAAGGAAAAAGATTGATGACGCATTCAACTAAGAGTAATGGACGATTTTGCTAAGAAAGATTGGCAAAAATATAACGAAACAAGGTATTGTGACACCTATTAAACAAAAAATTAGCTTATTTAGCTTAACCAAGATGGCCAAAAATGATTATTACTTTTTAAATACTTGCACTCACATTTGTAACACTTATGATCGAAGATCTATTATCTGCACAAACTGCTCTTAACTAGGATCAAGAGCTAAATTTTGTATTTACCTTCTTAAATCAACTGAACTTAGGTACATGTATGAAAGTTGTAATTGCCCCCGATTCTTTCAAAGAATGCTTAGCTGCATTGGATGTAGCTACGGCTATTGCTAAAGGCTGGAAAGATATTTTTCCTAATGATGAAATCGTTTGTCATCCGATGGCTGATGGTGGCGAGGGTTCAATAAATAGCATACTTTATGCACTTAAAGGTGAATTTTGTACTGATATTGTAAGCGACCCATTGGGTCGCCCTATTAAGGCGCATTGGGCTTGGTACCCAGAAACTAACACCGCCATTATAGAAATGGCTGAGGCTAGTGGATTACAGTGCTTATCATTAGCCGATCGTGATCCTATGATAACCTCAAGTTATGGTACCGGGGAACTTATTGTTAAAGCTTTTGCTAAAGGCGCACAAATCATCATACTTACTTTAGGGGGACGTGCAACCAATGATGCAGGGGCAGGCATGATGACTGCATTAGGGCTAAAACTACTAGATCAAAATGGCGAGCCAGTCACAGCTGGAGGTGCTGCTCTTAGACAAGTGGTTACGATAGATGATTCTGCTCTCCATCCACAAATCGCTAAGACAAAATTTATCATAGCCAATGATGTTACTAATCCTCTTTGTGGTAAAAAGGGAGCTTCTGCTATTTACGGTCCACAAAAAGGAGCAACTGAACAGCAAGTGATTATTCTTGACGCTGCATTAAGCCATTTTGCTACTATTTGCCAAAACAAATATTTTCGCGACGAGCACAACCTTGAAGGAGCAGGCGCTGCGGGGGGTATGGGATTTGCTGCAAAACTTTTTTTTAATGCTTCCTTTAAATCAGGTGTCGAATTAATAGCAGAGCTTACTCAATTAGACAAGCAAATAGCCAATGCAAACCTAGTGATTACAGGCGAAGGTAAAATAGATAAACAGTCTATAATGGGCAAAACACCTATAGGAGTAGCTAAACTTGCTAAGCAATATAATATTCCTGTCATAGCCAAAACAGGAATGTTAGGGGAAGACTATCAAGTTAATTATACGCAAGGGATAGATGTTGCTTTTAGTTTAATTTCCAGCCCTATGTCATTAGCAGACTGCAAATTTCAAGCTAATAATTTGCTGATGAAATGCGCTAGTGACATAGCTAGACTATGGCGTATAGCCACTAACTATTAAATATGACCAACTTATTTGATAGCAAAGCTTTTCTCGCTACAACGAGTAGCCATCCTGGGGTTTATCGAATGTTCGATGAAACCAATCAACTACTTTACGTTGGCAAAGCTAAAAATTTAAAAAAACGGTTAATGAGTTATTTCAGAAAAACTGGTTTAGCGCCTAAAACTGCTGCTCTGGTTGCTCGGATAGCTCATATTGAAACTACTATTACGGCTAACGAGACGGAAGCATTAGTATTAGAACAAACGCTCATTAAAGAGCATAGACCTCCTTACAATATCTTATTGAAGGATGATAAATCTTACCCTTACGTATTCTTGTCCACTCAAGATAAGTTTCCTCGTTTTACTATTCATAGAGGAAGTAAAAAGCAAAAAGGTAAATATTTTGGCCCTTATCCTAGTGTGGGAGCCATTAGAGAAACCCTAAACGTATTACAGAAAGCCTTCAAAATCAGGCAATGTGATAACAATTACTTCAAGAATAGAGCTAGACCTTGTTTACAATATCAAATTAAACGCTGCAAAGCACCATGTGTCGATCTTGTAACAGCCCAACAATATAGTGAAGACGTGCGACTTTCTAGCCTTTTTCTAGAAGGACGTAACCAAGAACTAACCCAAGAACTAAGCCAAACGATGGAGCAAGCTGCCGATCAGTTGGACTTTGAAAAAGCCGCAGAAATAAGAGATCAAATAGCACTCATTCGCCGTGTCCAAGATCAACAAAGTATGGAAGGAGGCACGGGCAATGTAGATATTATCGCCGCCATTATCAATCCTGGTGGGGCTTGCGCTTGCCTAATAACTGTCCGCAACGGTAGAGTCTTAGGCAGTAAAAATTTCTTCCCACAGGTATCTATTGAAGAAGATACGCAAACCGTACTTTATGCGTTTATCAGTCAATACTACTTAGGAAACCCAGATAGAGACTTCCCCAAAGAGTTAATAGTCAATACATTACATGATGACTTTCCATTACTGATTGAAGCTATTGCCCAGCAAACTAACCATGAAATCAGCATAAGTCAAAGAGTAAAAGGCACCAGAGCAAAATGGCAACAATTAGCTGTCACTAATGCAGAACAAGCGTTGACCGCAAGATTAACCAATAAGCTACACATGGCTGCTCGGTTTGAAGCATTAACCCAAGCATTACACCTTGCTACCACGCCTGAGCGCCTCGAATGTTTTGATATTAGCCATTCTAGTGGCGAAGCTACGGTAGCCTCTTGCGTAGTTTTTGGGCAAGAAGGCGCCATCAAAGCAGATTATCGAAGATTTAATATAGAAGGAGTTACCGCTGGAGATGATTACGCAGCCATGCATCAAGCTCTGACTAGGCGTTTTAAAAGAGCTTTAGATGGTGAAGGGAAACTCCCTGATATACTCTTAATTGATGGTGGGAAAGGCCAACTTACCATGGCACAACAAGTATTAACAGAATTAGGATTAAACCTAACCTTATTGGGTGTTGCCAAAG
>CALYQH010000063.1 GCA_945283395.1 uncultured Ventosimonas sp.
AATAATGAGCTAGGTATTACTGACTTTAGTGCTACATTGCAGTTTTTTACTGGCGTTTTAGGTTTATTATATTGGAAACTGGCTAATAAAAAAGGCTTTATAACTGGATTGTTAATAGGTATGAGTGGCTGGCTAATTATTATGTTGGTTCCACTTGTTAGCGATATAAATAAAATAACTTTGCCATTTATAGGTAATTTTCCTTTATCAGGCCCTAATGATTGGCATTTAACCAGTATTGTATTGTTAAGCATTAATGCTCTAATATTCATAGTGATATCATGTCTTAGCAAGCATTCAAAGGAAGAAAAATATATTGCTAATTTGTGTGCTGTCAATACCACCCAGCATTTACAACTAAAAGATGTATCGCTAACTTCTCCGCAGGAGTTTATTCAGGCGTTAGAGGGATCATTTGGCGCTAAAACAGCGCGTAAAGAGGTGAAACGGGCATTAGATGATCTAGGTTTTTCTATGACGGAGCATAGATCTTATGCACTTCGCCAGCTAAGGGAACAAATAGAAGTTAATTTATCAGGGTTGATGGGGCCTCACATAGCGCAACAAATAGTAGACAAGTTTTTACCTTATCAAACTGAACAAATGATAGCGCAAAATGAAGATATTTATTTTATGGAAAACCGTCTAGAAAGCTATGAATCTAGACTAACAGGATTAGCAGCTGAACTTGACGCGTTAAGGCGTTACCATAGATTAACATTACAAGCTTTACCCATAGGTGTTTGTTCTGTTTCCAAAAACCAAGATATTTTATTGTGGAATAGAGCAATGGAGAGATTAACAAGCTTACCGGCAGATAAAATCTTAGGAGCTAACTTAAAATATCTAGAAAGTTCGTGGCAAGAAATATTGATTGGCTTTGTTGAATCCCTAGAAAACCATATTTATAAGCAAACAATAGTGATTAACGGACAAAGTAGGCTATATAACTTACATAAGGCGGCAATTGGTGAATCAGTCCTTATTAATAGTGGCGGGGTAGTGATTTTAGTAGAGGACATTACCGAAATTTATTTATTAGAAGATCAACTTATCCATTCAGAGCGTTTAGCGTCAATAGGCCGGCTAGCAGCAGGGGTAGCTCATGAAATTGGTAATCCGGTGACAGGTATCGCCTGTCTAGCACAAATTTTACAAGAGGAGTGGGCAGATCATAGAGAGATAAAAGAAATGTCTGGACAAATTATTGAACAAACAAAACGTATTTCTAAAATAGTGCATTCGTTAATGAGTTTTGCACATACTGGTGAACATGCGCAGTCAAATGCCCCAGTAGGTTTATACGAAATTACCCACGAGACTATTCATTTATTAGTTTTAAATAAAGAAAAGAAACCAGTCAACTTTCAAAATCTATGTAATCCAAATCATAAAGTTATTGGTAATTCGCAACGTCTAACCCAAGTGCTTATTAATTTATTAGACAATGCTAGAGACGCCTCGCCAGAAAATGGCGCTATTATTGTTATCAGCCATGATTGTGGTAATGAAATTGAACTTTGTATTGAAGATGAAGGTGAAGGCATTAACGACGAGATTAAAGCGCGTATTTTTGAACCGTTCTTTACTACTAAAGAGCCAGGAGTAGGCACTGGCTTAGGGCTAGCTTTAGTTTATTCCATTATCGAAAATTCTCACGGTAAAATAACCCTCAAAAGTCCTATGAATCTGCAAACTAAAACGGGCACTTGTTTCTCTATTACATTACCTAAATACATAGAAACGAATATGCTATAGTGATAAGCTTATTAAGAGTAATAATCAAGATGGACTACTTATGTCACATATACTTATTATTGAAGATGAAGCCATTATTCGTTCTTCACTTAAGCGGTTATTAGAACGTAATCAATATCAAGTAAGCGAAGCAGCTTCTATTGCAGAGGTACAAGCCCAATATCAAATTGCAAATTTTGATTTAATTATTACCGATTTGCGTCTTCCTGGGGCACCCGGAACAGATATGATTAAGTTAGCAGAAGAGATTCCAGTGCTTATTATGACTAGCTATGCTAGTTTGCGTTCGGCTATAGACTCTATGAAAATGGGGGCTGTTGACTATATTGCTAAACCTTTTGACCATAAGGATATGTTAAATGCAGTGTCCGAATCTCTAAATAAAGGAAAAATAAATCCTAAAAATAATTCGACTTTACAAGAAACTGCCACTAAAAATAAAGGTACTGCCTATAATGAGGTAGAAATTATTGGCTCAAGTGACTTAATGAAAAGCTTATTTGAAAAAATAGAGAAAGTAGCTCCTACAAATTCAACAGTCCTTATTTTAGGTGAATCAGGAACAGGCAAAGAATTAGTAGCCAGAGCACTACACGAAAAGTCTTCTAGAGCAAAAGCTCCGTTGGTATCAGTCAATTGTGCAGCTATTCCTGAAACACTCATAGAGTCGGAACTGTTTGGTCATGAAAAAGGAGCTTTTACTGGCGCGACCTCTGGACGAACTGGACTTATAGAAGCCGCTGATGGCGGAACATTATTTTTAGATGAAATAGGTGAATTGCCATTTGAATCACAGGCTAGGCTGCTTAGGGTTTTACAAGAGGGTGAAATACGTAGAGTAGGTTCAGTTAACTCTCAAAAAGTAAATATAAGACTAATAGCAGCTACTCATAGAGATTTAAAAGCATTAGCCGCTAAAGGCGAATTTCGTAGTGACTTATTTTATCGACTTAATGTGATTAGTTTAAATCTTCCGCCGTTAAGAGATAGGGGGGATGATATCTTAAAGATAGCGCGGAGCTTTTTAGCTAGACAAATGCAACGAATGAATAAAACCCTCCTAGTCTTTTCTAAAGAAGCTGAGCAGATTATTGTAAAACATCCATGGTATGGAAATGTTAGGGAGTTAGAAAATGCTATTGAACGGGCCGTTATTTTATGTGATGACAATATAATCACAGTTGAAAATTTAGGGTTAGATTCAGATAGCTATGAAACGGCTAATTTGGATGACGATGATTTTAATTTATTATTTGAAAAACAACAAGATAGATCTGCTGCTAAAGAACCTAAAGAAGGGCTTTCTTTAGAGGACTATTTTCAGCGGTTTGTACTTGAAAATCAGGATAAAATGACTGAAACCGAAATAGCCCGAAAACTAGGGATTAGTAGAAAAAGCCTTTGGGAGCGTCGTCAAAAATTGGGAATACCAAGGAAAAAATAAGCAGCTTAATCAGATCAATACTATGTAAAAGTATCAACTAAATTTTGGACTTTAAGCATGGTATTTCCTAACACAATTACTAGCTCTATAACTTGGCAGGCTATTTGTTGCTGTAATACATTCATAATTGGTGAAAATGACTTAACTCTCATAATTGTGAGAGTTAATTAGCTTATAATGAATACAAGATAAATAGCGTATAAGCACTTTGTATAGTGAGAAATTATCCTATAATTTATTGACACCTTAATTATATAGCAATCTATCTATTTGTTACCTAGATAAGCGTTGTCGATGAAAAAGTATCAAAAATGGCTAAACAAATTAATAATAACTACTTTGCTTATTCTACAAGTTATTAAATTAGCGAATAACCGTTTGTTATTTTATTGGGGACGATATAAAAAATTAACTCAGCCTGTATAGGAACGTTATGCAGGATATATAGCACCTAAAATCCTTAATCCTTTTGCACCGGTAACTGCTGGTCGATTTGCTGGCACATTCTCCAAGCAACAGTGAGCAAGCCAAGCAAACGCCATAGCCTCCAACCATTCAGGTGGAATCCCATATTTAGCACTAGTTACGACCTTAGCGTGTGGTAGGTTATACTGTAAGCGCTTCAATAATTCATCATTAAGTGCTCCACCACCACAGACGATCAGCTCATCAGTAAAAGGCTGGCTAGCCTTAAGGGACTGTACAATACTTTGTACAGTTAACTCTAAAAGCGTGGATTGAACTATATCATCCGTGACGGGATGGTTATATTCTGCTAACTTACTCTCCAACCAACGTAAGTTGAATAATTCTCGTCCTGTACTTTTGGGACCTATTTTTTGAAAAAAATCATCAGCCAATAATATTCCTAATAATTGTTGATTAGGTTTGGCACTTGCCGCCCATTTCCCCTTGTCATCATAAGCCTTACCTTGCTTAACCGCAATCCAACTATCAACTAATACATTACCAGGTCCGCAATCAAAACCATGGGTGATTTTATTAGGCGCAAGTAAAGAAAGATTACTGAATCCTCCTACATTTAAAATAGCTCTAGATTGATTAGGACATTCAAATAGCATTTCATGATAAGCGGGTACTAATGGAGCTCCCTGCCCACCTGCAGCTACATCTCTGCTCCTAAAATCAGTTACAACAGATATTCCAGTTAATTCAGCCAATAAAGCGCCATTACTTAATTGAATAGTAAAACCTCGGTCTGGCTCGTGCCGTACCGTTTGTCCATGACTACCTATAGCGCGAATAGCAGAAGGAGAAAGTTGTACTTGCTGTAAGAGTTTTTCAATACCCTCTGCCGCTAAGTCAGCCAAATCTTGCTCTATGACCGCAGCTCTTGCTAATTCGTCATAACCACTACTACATAATGCTAAAATCTCTTTTTTTAAGTGTTCGGGCATAGCGACATAGCGACTAGCTACTAATTGACTTATTTTATTTGGCTCTAGTTTAATCAGCGCAATATCTAAACCGTCTAAACTAGTGCCAGACATTATACCAATATAAAAAATATGATTACTCTTGGTTAATGTTGTCATTTTCTTTAGCTTTAGCAGCCAGCATAACCGCCTTTTTTTCACCCATTTCTTTCATTAGAGGTTGACTCAGAGCTAAGAAATGAGCCTTTTCTTGAGCAGAAATAGGATCAGCCATAGGTAATTTGACACTTAAAGGATCAACATGTTGACCATTTACACGAAACTCATAATGTAAATGAGGGCCTGTAGCTAAACCTGTCATTCCAACATAACCTATAGTTTGTCCCTGTTGTACATGGCTACCAACTTTTAAATCTGGAGCAAAACGACTCATATGTCCGTAAAGTGTGCTATAAGTTTTACCATGTTGAATTACAATGGCATTACCATAACCGCCTTTCCAACCCCGTTCAACAATACGGCCTGCCCCGGCTGCACGAATAGCTGTACCTGTAGGAGCTGCATAATCGACACCCTTATGGGCACGTATTTTATTCAAAATAGGATGATAACGACCTAACGTGAAAGTAGAACTTATTCTAGTGAAATCCACCGGAGTACGTATAAAGGCACGCTTCATACTAGTTCCATCAGCTCGATAATAAGCAACCACACCTTTTTTATTTACATAACGTACAGCGGTAAATACTTTACCTCTATTAACGAATCGAGCTGCTAGTAGATTACCTGTACCCACTACCTTACCTTTTACTAATTTTTGCTCAAAAATAGCTTCAAATTCATCATATTGTCTAAGGTCTAGAGCAAAATCTATATCATATCCAAAAGCATTAGCTATTTCTAAAATCATATTATGGGGAACGCCTGCCTTATCTGCCGCTGCAAATAAAGAAGAATTAATTACCCCATAAGCATAAACTTCCTTGTAAGTAGGCGTAAATGCATTATGTAAAAATTGAAAGTTTTCACCCTGCTTAGTAATACTATAAGTATTTAGCATATTGGGTTTAGTTACTATAGATAATAAATCTCCAGCCTCATCTAAAGTAAATGTAACTTGTTGATTAATAATTAATTGAGTTAGAAGTCGTTTTGCATCTGCGCTACTATCTAGCACTTTATACATGAGAGAAATAGGTAAACCAGCTTTATTGAATAAAGTCGATAAAGAATCTCCTTTTTCAACTTTTAAAATAACAACAGTATTATTAGTGGGTAACACAATTAAAGGAGAATTATTATGGCGGTCATTAGTTTTTTGTGGTGCTTTAGCTAGTGGCCCACTAGACAAGTCAGGATAATGTAAACTACGTTGAGTAAACTTTGATAACACTTCTAACCTTGACATTGATGAGTCATTAAATTGCTCATTGGCAGGATTTATAGTAGTATCAGTTAGGGTATCGGTAGAGGTTTTGTCTTTATAAGAAAACAACAACAAGCCTAATCCTAAAACAACCGCCCCACTACATACTACTAAAGGCACCTTGAAAGATTTTTTTTTCTTTGCTAATGGATTTTCTATCATGGCTTTGAGGGTACTAATTATTAAATTGAACAAATTAGTTGCGTAAAATATAAGTAAAAATAAAATTAAGCAACCTGAAATTATTAAAAAAGTTAACTAAAATGTAACATAAAACATTATCATACAGTATAGCTAGGCTTTGCTGTATGATAAATAGCAAATTGGTTGAATCTAAATTAATTAGAGAAGGATAAGATGAAATCTATAGAAGAGCAGATCGCCCTGATTAAACGAGGTACTCAAGAGATCCTAATTGAAGAAGAGTTAATTGAAAAACTCAAAACCGGTAAAACACTTAGAATAAAAGCTGGCTTTGACCCTACAGCCCCAGATCTACATCTAGGCCATACTGTATTGATCAACAAGTTGCGGCATTTTCAACTACTCGGTCATCAAATTATCTTCTTAATAGGTGATTTTACTGGCATGATAGGGGATCCTAGTGGTAAAAATACTACTAGACCACCTCTTACCAGAGAGCAAGTCCTAGCAAACGCAGAAACCTATAAAAAACAGGTATTCAAAATTCTTGATCCTGAAAAAACAGAAGTAGCCTTTAATTCTACATGGATGGATCAAATGAAGCCAGCAGACTTTATAAGGCTAACTTCCCAATATACTGTTGCGCGTATGTTAGAAAGAGATGATTTTGAAAACAGATATAAAAACCAGCAGCCGATAGCCATCCATGAATTTCTATATCCACTTATCCAAGGATATGATTCGGTGGCGTTAAAGTGTGATGTAGAAATGGGCGGCACAGACCAAAGATTTAACCTATTAATGGGGCGTGAACTACAAAGAAACTACCAGCAACCCCCCCAAAGTATTATTACAGTTCCTTTATTAGAAGGATTGGATGGCATAAAAAAAATGTCTAAATCCCTTGGTAACTACGTAGGTATCGATGAACTCCCAGGGGTCATGTACAACAAAATAGTATCCATGCCTGATAGTCTTATATGGCGCTATTTTGAGTTACTTAGCTTCCGCGACATGGCAGAAATAGACGATTTTAAACAAGATATCAAAAAAGGAGCAAATCCACGTGATATCAAAATTAAACTAGCCGAAGAACTCATTACCCGTTTTCACGGAGAAGAAGCTGCAGCTAATGCACATAAATCAGCAGGAAATCGTTTAAAAAATGGCGAGCTTCCAGAAGATCTTCCTCATATAAACCTAATGGCTACTGAAAATTTACCTATTGCAGCCATTCTTAATCAAACAGGCTTAGTGAAAAATTCGGCTGCGGCTCGTGATCTTTTAAAAGCCGGTAGTGTAAAAGTGGATGGCCATCAAGTAGATAGTACATTTATCTTTCAAATAGGAAAAACCCATATATGCCAAGCAGGGAAAAAAGCCATTGCTAAAATTACTTTAAACAGCAAATAATCTTTTTAACTAACAGGGAAAATACGATCAATTGATACTTTTATTTATTTAGCTACCAATGAACAGTATTTTCTCTAAAACCTCTGTGTGTGCTAGTAACACTAGCCACT
>CALYQH010000064.1 GCA_945283395.1 uncultured Ventosimonas sp.
ATGATACGCACTTTAACGCCATGCTGTTGTAACTTTTTAACTTCCTGCTTTAATGCCCATAAAAACAATTTCATTAAAGCCTGAACTTCTGTCACTGGACGTTGCCAATTCTCACTGGAGAAAGCAAATAACGTCAGCACTTCAACTCCCGCTTCCACACAAACTTCCACCACCGCACGAACAGCATTAACTCCCGCCTTATGCCCTGCGACATGAGGTAATAACCGTTTTTTTGCCCATCTATTATTACCATCCATAATAATAGCCACATGCTTTGGAATTTGGCCAGTGTAAGCTTGTTTAGAAACGCTCATCAAAATTGGAATTAAACAGCCATCAAATCTGTTTCTTTTTGAGCTAATGCCTTATCAACATCAGCAATAAATTTATCAGTTACTTTCTGAATTTCGTCTTGACCACGACGCTCATCATCTTCACTGATTTCTTTATCTTTTAATAGATCCTTTAATTGAGCCAGCGCATCGCGTCTTACATTACGAATGGCTACTCGCGCATTCTCGGCCTCCCCTCTAGCTTGTTTGGTAAATCCCCGCCGCGTTTCTTCGGTTAGAGGCGGCATAGGCACACGGATCACAGTGCCCGCAGAAGCTGGATTTAGCCCTAAGTCAGAATTCATAATGGCTTTTTCCACCGCTTGCGTCATACTTTTGTCATATACAGTAATAGCTAACGTTCGAGCATCTTCCACGTTAATATTTGCCACTTGATTAAGCGGTGTTTCAGCGCCGTAATAAGATACTGAAATACTTTCTAAAATACTGGGATGTGCTCGGCCGGTACGAACTTTAGCAAAAGCATGGCCTAACGATTCTAGCGTTTTCTGCATACGCGTTTGCGCATCTTTTTTAATCTCATTGATCATACTGTTTCTTCCTCAATCAATGTACCTTCGCCGCCACCTACCACAATGTTAAGTAACGCGCCAGGTTTGTTCATATTAAACACACGAAGTGGCATTTGGTGATCTCGACATAAGCAAATAGCTGTCAAGTCCATCACCCCTAATTTACGTTCTAATACCTCATCATAGGTTAAACGTTCAAATTTTTCAGCATTTGGATCTTTAAAAGGGTCGGCAGTATAGACACCATCTACTTTAGTAGCTTTTAACACTACATCCGCATTAATTTCAATAGCCCTTAAGCAAGCCGCTGAATCTGTAGTAAAAAATGGATTACCAGTACCTGCTGAAAAGATAACCACTTCCCCTGATTTTAGATGACGCATAGCTTTGCGGCGATCATAATGGTCTGTTACCCCCACCATAGAGATAGCGGACATAACCAAGGCAGGTATGTTTGAGCGTTCTAAAGCGTCTCGCATAGCTAAACCATTCATAACAGTTGCCAACATTCCCATATGATCGCCTGTTACTCTATCCATCCCCGCAGCAGATAATGCAGCGCCTCTAAATAGGTTTCCGCCCCCTATCACCAACCCGACTTGTACACCAATACCAACTAATTGCCCTACTTCTAATGCCATCCTATCCAAAACTTTGGGATCAATTCCAAAGTCTTCTGAACCCATTAAAGCTTCACCACTAAGTTTTAACAGGATCCGCTTATAACGTGGTTGCTTTAACCCCACTTGTTGAGCCATCTTTAGTCTCCAAGTATATTTTGAACTGTCATCTTAATAATTTATTAGGCAATTATTTGGGGCGACATTATTCCCAATAATAGTCTTTAGTTCAAGTTTAATATTGTAGTATGGTTTATCCTAAAATTAAAAACAAAAAAGGCTGTTCGAACTAACGAACAGCCTTTTTTTGTAAATAAAACTATTACTGTTTACTAGCAGCTACTTGTGCAGCAACTTCTGAAGCAAAATCTACTTCTGCTTTTTCAATACCTTCGCCAACAGCAAAGCGAACAAATGAAACAATTTGAGCACCAGCTTTCTTAGCATATTCACCCACTTTAACTTTATCATCTTTAACGAACACTTGACCAATAAGGCTAGCTTCATCTAAGAATTTGTGAATACGGCCAGATACCATTTTTTCAACAATATCAGCAGGTTTACCATGCATTTTTTCTTTATTTAAGGCTAAGAATACTTCTTTTTCCTTAGCTATTAATTCTTCAGAAATATCTTCTGGTCTTAAAACTGCTGGATTACTTGCTGTTACGTGCATAGCAATATCTTTTGCTACTTCAGCATTACCACCGCCTTGTAATGCGACTAACGCACCTATCCGGCTATTACTGTGTATATAAGCACCAACCACATCACCTTCAACCGCTGCAATACGGCGAATTGTGATGTTTTCACCTATTTTCAATACTAATGCTTGTCTAGCAGTTTCTTGCATTTCTGCTAATTTTGCGACATCGGTAATTTTATCAGCAAACGCCTTTTCTAAAGTGTCGGCCACAAAAGCTTTGAAATTACCATCACGCGCCACAAAGTCAGTTTCAGAATTAACCTCAAGCATAATGGCGAACTTACCATCAGCAGCTACTTTAGCAGCTATCACACCGTCTGCCGCTACACGACCAGCAGCTTTTGCAGATTTAACCGCGCCTGACTTACGTAGTTCATCAATTGCTTTTTCAATATCACCTACCACAGCTACTAAAGCTTTTTTACACTCCATCATGCCAAGCCCAGTGCGTTCACGCAATTCTTTTACTAATGCTGCAGTAATTTCTGCCATAGCCAAATCCTCTTAATCTTTGATACTTAACCAACGATAAAGTCATTAAGTAAGAAAAGGGGGCCTAGCCCCCTTATTGTTCATAAATAAACTAAAGCAAAGCCGATTAGCCTTCCGCAACCTCTTCGGTCACTTCTTCTTCAACAAATTCTTCAGGAGCTGCACCAGCGCCTTGTTTAATTTTTGCTACGGTATCAGCCGCTGTTCCTAAATATAATTGAATAGCACGGATTGCATCATCATTACCAGGAATAACATAGTCTACCCCATCAGGATCACTGTTAGTATCCACAATACCTATGACAGGAATACCTAACTTGTTAGCCTCGGCAATAGCAATTTTCTCATGATCGACATCAATAACAAATAATGCATCAGGTAAGCCGCCCATATCTTTGATACCACCAAGACTGCGCTCTAACTTTTCTAAATCACGAGTGCGCATTAAGGCTTCTTTCTTAGTTAATTTGTCAAAAGTACCATCTTGAGATTGTGCTTCTAACTCACGTAGCCGTTTAATAGATTGGCGAATCGTTTTATAGTTAGTTAGCATACCACCTAACCAACGATGGTCTACGTAAGGCATTTTGCAACGTTTAGCTTGTTCAGCAACAATTCTACTGGCAGAACGCTTAGTACCAACAAATAAAACCTTATTTTTACCAGCAACCGCTTTTTCTAAAAAAGCCATTGCAGCATTAAACATAGGAAGTGTTTTTTCTAAATTGATGATATGAATTTTATTACGAGCACCAAAAATGTATTTACCCATTTTAGGGTTCCAGTAACGGGTTTGGTGGCCGAAATGCACACCCGCAGTTAACATATCACGCATTGAAACTTGAGACATTTTATTCCTCTTTATGGGTTAAGCCTCCGTATATCCCAACACTCAACCTAATAAAAGGCACCCAGAATGTCGTGTCGATATATGTGTGGTTTATTTAAAAAATAGCCAATAAGGCCAAGTTAAGGCTGCTATTTATATCACAATTAATAAAAAATTACTAGCTTGATTCTATGTTACTGTAAATCTTATTATGGATAATAACAACTTAAATAAGCTTTGTGGAATAACAAATATTTGGTAAATGTATCTAGCACTTTAAGTCTATGCTTTTTGTTTGTTATGCCTTACTATCAAGCCTAATCATTATCTATTAGAGTTAGCTATAGCTAACTATTAACTACTGGATAGTTATTTAGTCTGCTCTAGTTAATAGACTTTTCTATTTCTAAACATCTTTAGGCAAAGCTAGGCTTAAGCCATTAACTTTTCCTAATAAATATTAATGTCTTTAATAGCGTTATTAGCTAACTCAAAAAAATGACGCTATATCTAATCATTAATGCTGTTTATTTACGGCTTACCCTTTACTTTAGTTTTCTTGGTCTTATTGTTTGCTAACATAAGTTTTAGAAATTTACCGGTCCAAGAATGTGGCATTTCAGCTAACTCTTCAGGAGTGCCCGAAGCAATAATTTGCCCTCCTCTAGAGCCTCCTTCAGGACCTAAGTCTACTAACCAATCAGCCGTTTTTATTACATCAAGATTATGCTCAATTACTACTATTGTATTACCATTATCACGTAATTTATGTAGTACTTTTAATAGTAATTGAATATCAGCAAAATGCAGACCTGTCGTAGGTTCATCAAGAATATACAAAGTTTTACCTGTATCTCGTTTCGATAATTCTCTCGCTAATTTTACCCGCTGCGCCTCACCACCTGATAACGTGGTAGCACTTTGCCCTAGCTTAATATAAGAAAGACCTACCTCCATCAAGGTTTGTAATTTACGAGCTAATGCTGGCACTGCTGCAAAAAATTCGTTAGCATCCTCAATCGTCATATCCAACACTTCTTGAATCGTTTTACCTTTGTATTTAATATCTAGAGTTTCTCGGTTATACCTTTTACCCTTACAAACATCACAAGGCACATAAATATCAGGTAAAAAATGCATTTCTACCTTAATCACTCCATCACCTTGACAGGCTTCACAGCGTCCACCTTTGACATTAAAAGAAAAACGCCCCACATTATAGCCTCTAGCTCGAGACTCAGGCACTGCGGCAAATAATTCTCGAATAGGCGTAAAAATACCCGTATAAGTGGCAGGATTTGAGCGTGGAGTCCGACCAATAGGGCTTTGATCTATATCTACCACCTTATCTAACTTATCAAGACCTTGAATGGACTTGTAAGGGGCAACTTCTAAACTAGTTGCATTATTTAAAGCGCTCGCCGATAAGGGATAAAGGGTATCATTAATAAGCGTTGATTTACCTGAACCCGATACCCCTGTAACACAAGTAAATAGACCTAATGGCAAACGCAGCGTCACGCTTTTTAAATTATTTCCCGTTGCCCCCTCTAGCACTAATTGCTGTTTCTTATTATAAGGGGTACGTTTATTGGGTACTTCAATTCTTAATTTACCTGATAAATATTGGCCGGTGAGTGAATCGGGATTAGCCATGATTTGTTGTGGAGTACCTTTAGCTATTATCTGCCCACCATGTACCCCCGCCCCAGGTCCTATATCTACTACAAAATCAGCTAGACGAATAGCATCTTCATCATGCTCTACTACTATAACGGTATTACCTAGGTCTCTTAAGTGAGTTAAGGTTTTAAGTAATCTATCATTATCTCTTTGATGAAGCCCTATGGAAGGCTCATCTAATATATACATAACTCCTACTAAACCTGCTCCTATTTGACTAGCTAATCTAATACGTTGTGCCTCGCCACCTGACAAGGTCTCTGCACTACGCTCAAGGGTTAAATAATCTAATCCTACATTGACTAAAAACTCCAATCTCAAACTAATTTCTTTAAGGATCTTCTCAGCAATAGCTCCTTTATTACCACTTAGCATTAAAGTTGAAAAATAGTCATAGGCATCTCCTACAGGTAGCTCTACAACTTGTGGCAAAGTCTTTTCACCCACCCACACACAACATGCCTCAGGTCTTAATCGAGCCCCGTGACAACTAGGACAGGCTTGGGTACTTAATAACTTAGCCAACTCTTCTCGAACGCTTTGTGACTCTGTCTCACGATAGCGCCGTGCCAAATTAGGCAATACCCCCTCAAAAGCATGTTTACGTTTTACTACATCACCTCTATCATTTAAATAATTAAAGGTAATCTGTTCTTCGCCGCTGCCTTGTAAGATGACTTGCTGTTGTTTAGTAGTTAACTCTTTAAAAGGGGTATCTAAGCTAAATTTAAAATGCTTAGCTAATGAAGTTAGCATTTGAAAGGTATAAGCATTACGTCTATCCCATCCTTTAATGGCCCCTTCCCCCAACGTTAACTCCTCATGCACAATACGGCGCGAATCAAAAAACTCTTTCATTCCAAGCCCATCACAAGTAGCACAAGCGCCTGCTGGATTATTAAAAGAAAACAATTTAGGTTCAAGTTCACTGATAGAAAAACCACAAACGGGACAAGCAAACTTAGCAGAAAAAATAATTTCTTCAAGGCTTGTCTGATCATCCAACGGAGCGATAATAGCAGTATCATCTGCTAATTTGAGGGCTGTTTCAAAAGACTCTGCCAATCTTTGTTGAATATCTGCCTTTACCCTGAATCTATCAATTACTACGTCTATGCTGTGCTTTTTTTGTTTATCTAACTTTGGTAATTCATCTAATTCATAAAGCCTACCGTCTACTCTAGCACGAACAAAGCCTTGTGCTCGCATTTCTTCAAAAACAACTAGATGCTCGCCTTTACGCTCTTTGATAATAGGGGCTAATAACATCAACTTAGTCCCTTCAGGTAAACTTAGCACTTGATCTACCATTTGACTAACTGTTTGCGCCTCCAGCGGAATATCATGTTGTGGGCAATGAGGCGTTCCTACTCTGGCATAAAGTAGCCGTAAATAGTCATAAATCTCTGTAATAGTTCCTACCGTTGAGCGAGGATTATGGGAGGTAGATTTTTGTTCAATTGAAATTGCCGGAGATAGCCCTTCAATCGCGTCTACATCAGGCTTTTCCATCATAGATAGAAACTGCCTTGCATAGGCTGAAAGTGACTCCACGTAACGCCTTTGTCCCTCTGCGTAGAGCGTATCAAAAGCTAATGATGACTTACCCGAGCCTGATAGGCCAGTGATGACGATTAATTTATCACGGGGTAAAGTTATATCAATATTTTTAAGATTATGAGTACGTGCGCCACGAACTAATATATTTTCCAAAGTTGCCTCGCTAAAGAGCAAATATACAAAGCTAATTAATATAACATTTGTTTAAAAAACAGGCTAATTAACAAAATAAATAAAGAGATAGTTAGAAATGATCAAGAAGTTAGCTTACAACCAAGTTACTTAGTAATTACCTAAAACGGACTTAGTAGCTAGCTAAAGATTACTAATATGCCATTAGTTATACCTTAGTAAGACGCTTCGCTCTATGCCAACATACTTCCTGTTAGCAATAGACTAACTAAGCTTTAGAGGGGTTGTAATTTAGCAAAGGCTAAAATTAACCACTTGCTGCCTTCGTTATCAAATTTAACTTGAATCCTAGTGTGCGCTCCTGAACCTTCAGCATTGAGGATTACTCCTTCACCAAACACAGGATGAATCACCCGTTGCCCTAAACTTAATCCAGAAGCTGCTTGTGTTGCAGCCGGCTGCATTACAGGATGACTGATAGAACCAGATAATCTAACTTCTTGTAATAAGTCGACAGGAATTTCTCTAACAAAACGGGATATCTTATTGTAGGTTTCATTTCCATGTAGCCTTCTTGTTTCAGCATAAGTAACAACTAGCTGTTGCATTGCACGAGTAATACCTACATAAGCTAAACGTCTTTCTTCCTCTAACTTATCTATATCTTCTAAATTGCGTTGATGAGGAAATAATCCTTCCTCCATCCCCGTTAAAAATACTAAGGGGAATTCGAGCCCTTTAGCATTATGTAAAGTCATCAATTGGACACAGTCTTTTCCATCGCC
>CALYQH010000065.1 GCA_945283395.1 uncultured Ventosimonas sp.
AAGCTGATGAGATATTAGTCGAGGCTAAACAAAACCTTGAGAGTTGGCTAAAGGATCAAAAGCCTGATTATTTACATTCATTACAACGTCAATTACACACCTTAAAAGGTGGTGCTAGAATGTGCGGAGCTAAAGGGTTAGGTGATTTAGCTCATGGCCTAGAGTTTATTTATGAAGGTTTATTAAATGGACGTTATAGCTTTTCGTTAGACCTAGTTAAGCTATTAACTGCTGCCCATAACTATATCCAACAAATGGTTGATAATCTTCATGACAAACAACCTACACCTCTTAATGTCCAATTATTCAACGCTATTCAAATCTTTCGCAAGGAAGGCCACATTGGATGGCAAGAGGAAGCTATAACTAATGTAGTAGCGCCTGAAGTTTCTTCTACTATAGATTCTACAGAAGCTGCTAAAGACTCACCAACCACAGACCATATAACAACTAGTGAACAAAAATCGGTTACTGAATCAATAACTGAACAACCAACGCTTGCTGTAACAGAACAGCATATTAGCAAAGAGCAAACCCTGTTACAAACTACAGAAGTAGCTAACCAACAAACTACGCAGCCATTAGCTGAGGTTATCCCTTTAGAGAAAAAAATAACTGCCAGTGTTGACTTAAAACCAACACCTGTAGCAAAAGCTGAACAATTTCTTAATAAAGAACATAAAGAAGCTAAAGAACAGGTTAAAGTGACTGCGGAGTTATTAGATAACCTAGTTAATTTGGCAGGAGAAACTTCGATTTATCGTAGTCGTATTGAACAACAAAATAGTGATTTAACTTCAACTATGGTAGAAATGGATGTTACCATTAGCCGCGTTCGCGATCAGTTACGCCGTCTTGATATGGAAACTCAAGCACAAATTATTTCTAAACACCAAACAGAAAATTCGGCTGGTTATTTAGAATTTGACCCATTAGAAATGGATCAATACTCCCAAATACAACAATTATCAAGATCACTCTTTGAATCAGCATCCGATTTACAAGATTTAAAAGAAACCTTGATGCGCCGTACAAGAGATGTTGATACCTTGCTACAACAGCAAGGTCGGGTTAATACCGAGCTACAAGAAGGTTTAATGCGTACCCGCATGGTTCCATTAGAACGTATTGCTCCTCGGTTGCGTCGCTTGGTTCGCCAAATATCTAATGAATTAGGCAAAGAAGCCGAATTAGTCATAGGCAACACCGCAGGTGAAATGGATAGAGGCGTAATAGATGCGATAGTTGCACCTTTAGAACACATGATACGTAACTCGCTCGATCACGGAATTGAAACGAAGGAAGCTCGCTTAGCTGCTGGAAAACCTGCTAAAGGAATTATTTCCTTGAACTTAGAGCGTGAAGGTGGCGAAATGGTACTGCGCCTCAAGGACGATGGAGCTGGTATTAATATAGCAAAAGTTCGAGAAAGGGCGATAGCCAAAGGTTTAATGGGTAGCGATGAGCAGCTTACCAATAAAGAAATTCTACAATTTATTTTAGAAGCTGGTTTTTCAACCGCTAAGAGAATAACTCAAATTTCGGGTCGTGGCGTAGGTTTAGACGTAGTGGTTACCGCCGTTAAACAATTAGGTGGCGCTTTAAGTTTAGATTCAGAAGAAGGCAAAGGCACGACCTTCTCGATCCGTTTACCTATTAATTTATCAGTAAGTCGGGCACTTATGATAAGAGTGGGAGAGGATAATTACGCTATCCCTATGAGTACGGTAGAAGGAGTTAGCTATATTTCTGCTGAGCAACAAAAAGAATTTCAGCAATTTGGCACTGCCGAAATAGAATATGGTGATGAATCTTATAAAATTAAATATATAGGAGAATTATTAGGTAATCAGCACTCACATCCCACTACAGGCGCTATAGAGGAAAAATTACCCGTCTTATTAATACGTTCAGGCGAATATCATATAGCTTTACAAGTAGATGAGCTATTACCCTCTAGTGAAATAGTGGTGAAAAGCTTAGGAACTCAATTCCTCTCTGTGCCAGCTATTTCGGGAGCAACCATACTAGGCGATGGTCGTGTTATTATTATTCTAGACTTAACTGCCTTAGTACGTAACTACTTTACTAATCTACATAATATTGCACGTATGGAAGAACGCAGATTAGCAGTTTCTTCTAACGAAACCATTGATAATGTAAAACGTCCTCCTTTGGTCATGGTAGTAGACGATTCTGTAACGGTTCGTAAAGTAACTAGTCGTCTCCTAGAGCGTCAAGGCATGCAAGTCATCACGGCACGTGATGGATTAGATGCCGTTACGCAACTAGAGGAAAAAATTCCTGATATCATGTTACTTGATATTGAAATGCCTCGCATGGACGGTTTTGAAGTGGCTACAAGGGTTCGCCATGATGAAAAAACTAAAAATTTACCTATTATTATGATCACTTCTCGTAGTGGCGAGAAACATAGAGAGCGCGCTTTAGCTATAGGTGTTAACGAGTATATGAGTAAACCTTTTATGGATGCAAAATTAATCAAATCCATATCAGACCTATTGCCAACATTTGAAGTAAATCTATTGGAGAATAATTGATGACCGATCAAACTCTCCCTCCTAATCAAGCAAGCTTAGAAATATCCTTACTTTCTTTAGTAAATCGGGCATTAATTTTACCAAGCTCGGCAATTGTTGAAGTAGTATCGCTAGCTATGCCTCAGGTAGTAGCCAAAATGCCTCGTTGGTTTTTAGGTTACCTGCCTTGGCGTGGTTTAAAGATCCCTTTTATATCTTTTGAGGCTGTTTGTGAAACCTCTTTCAAGATTCATGCTGAATCAAATATTGTTATTTTAAAGACAATAACAGCATCTCTTAATCAGAAATTTTTTGCTATGTTGATTCAAAATACTCCTGTTAAGTTCACTATCCACAGTAACACCTTAGAAGATGTAGTAGGTGATTTAGCTCCCTATGAAATAGCTAATGTCAGACTTAATAATATTCTCGCTAAAATCCCAAATAGTAGTGCATTAGAACATTTGATGATAGAACAAGGTGTATTAAATTAATTCAACGACAAGTTTATTCATGACCATTCATAATTAATAAAGAATAACTACTATTACTTAACTACTAGCAAGAGGGCTATATGAAAAAACTGCTGACCTATTTATCTTTTATCTTTTTTATCAACTACTCATCTGCTGGTATTATAGACGATGCAGTCCAAAGGGGGACTTTAAGAGTTGGCCTTAACCCAACCTATATGCCATTTGAAATGATCAATGAAAAGGGAGAAATAATAGGATTTGAGATAGATATTTTAAAAAAAATGGCTAAAGCTATGGGGGTAAAATTAGAAATTGTCTCTATTTCGTATGATGGTTTAATACCTAGCTTATTAACAGGCAAATTTGATCTTATTGCTAGTGGCATGACAGTGAGTCAACAGCGAAATTTAAAAGTTAATTTTACAAACCCTATTATTAAGACAGGTCAAACTCTACTGATTCGCAAAGCACTAGCTGATAAAATAAAATCGTATAAAGATCTCAACCAAGCTGACTACAAAATAACCTCTAAACTTGGCACTACTGGAGAGGCAACGGCTAAAAAATTGCTCAGTAAAGCACAATATTTTAGTTACAATACAGAGGCAGAGGCGGTTCTAGAAGTAGTTAATGATAAAGCTGACGCTTTCGTGTATGACGCGTCATACAATATCTTAGCCATCAAAAAATTAGGTAATGAGAAACTGATATTTTTAGATACTCCGATAACCTACGAACCTCAAGCCTTTGCGTTAAGAAAAGGAGACTACGATAGTATTAACTGGATTAATAACTTTTTGAACCAAATCAAACAAGATGGAACATACGATAAAATCTATAATAAGTGGTTCACCAAAACTGATTGGTTACAGGAAATGCATTAATACCCTAACAACTGCACATCTTCATTTTAAGAGATGACGCCTAATGAAAAAATTACTTATCTTATTACTAATTAGCTGCACCACTTTGGGTTATAGTTATGCAGGAATGATAGATGAGGCAGTTAAAAAAGGTACTTTAAAAGTTGGCATGAATCCCACCTATCTGCCTTTTGAAATGACAAATAAAAAAGGCGACATCATAGGTTTTGAAGTTGATATTTTAAAAACTATGGCTAAAGCTATGGGAGTTAAACTAGAAATAGTCTCTATCTCACATGATGGCCTAATACCTAGCCTTTTGACAGGAAAATTTGACCTCATAGCTAGTGCTATGACAATTACTCAATCAAGAAATCTTAAGGTTAATTTCTCCGAACCTTTCATTATGACCGGCCAAACTATATTAATTCGTAAAGAGTTAGCTGGTGAAATAAAGTCTTATCAAGACCTCAATAATAGCAAATATAAAATAACTTCTAATCTAGGCACTACTGGCGAGGCTACGGTTAACAAATTCATGGGGAAAGCCCAATATTTTGCCTTCAATAGTGCGCCAGAAGCGGTATTAGAAGTGGTCAACGGCAAAGCAGATGCCTTTGTTTATGATGCTTCTTATAACTCTGTTGCTATTAAAAAACTAGCCAATGACAAATTAGTTTTTCTTGATAAACCTATTACTTATGAACCATTAGCCTTTATCATAAGAAAAGGGGATTATGATAGTATCAATTGGCTAAACAATTTTTTAAAGCAAATCAAACACGATGGAACCTATAATAGGCTTTATAACAAGTGGTTTAATAAGAGTGATTGGTTAAAGGAAATGCAATAAATTATGCTAGGATAGTTGTTATAAATTGGATAAATTAGAGGCATGTATGAAAAAAATACTAGCTTTACTATTATTAAGCTTCAGCCTAGCTACCCAAAGCTATGCAGGCATGATAGATGATGTAGTCAAACGTGGCACCTTAAAAGTAGGTATGGATCCGACCTTCATTCCCTTTGAAATGACTAATAAAAAAGGCGAAATTATGGGCTTTGAAGTTGATATACTTAAAGTTATGGCTAAGGTTTTGGGCGTTAAACTAGAATTAGTTTCAATTTCTTATGATGGAATCATTCCAGGCTTATTAACTGGTAAATTTGACATGATAGGTTGTGGTATGACAGTTACAGCTGAGCGCAATCTAAAAGTCAATTTTCCTGAGCCTTTCATTATGACCGGCCAAACTTTACTTATTCGCAAAGACCTTGCTGATAAAATTAGAACATATAAAGATTTAAATGATAAAAACTACAAAATCACCTCAAAACTCGGCACAACTGGGGAATTTGTAGCTAAAAAACTTATTAATAAAGCCCAATATTTTGGTTATAACACTGAAGCCGATGCAGTTCTCGAAGTAGTAAATGGCAAAGCAGATGCTTTCGTGTATGATGCTCCTTATAATGTTGTTGCATTAGAAAAATTAGGCAATGGTAAATTAATCTTTTTGGATAAACCTTTTACTTATGAACCATTAGCCTTTGGCCTTAAAAAAGGTGATTACGACAGTATTAACTGGATCAACAACTTTTTAAATCAAATTAAACATGATGGAACCTACGATAGGCTCTATAACAAATGGTTTAAGAAAACTGATTGGTTAAAAGAAATGGAATAATGACCAGTTACTCATACCCCTATAAATAACGAGATCTTTATGAAAAAACTACTCATTACCCTCTACTGCTGTTTAGCCTTCAACTTTGTCCATGCAGGTATGATAGATGATGCTGTAAAAAGAGGCAGCTTAAAAGTAGGATTAGATCCTACCTATATACCTTTTGAAATGACTAACAAAAAAGGTCAAATAGTAGGCTTCGAAGTTGATCTATTAAGAGCTATGAGTAAGGCAATGGGCGTTAAATTAGAAATTGTTTCTATCGCTCAAGATGGCGTAATTCCTGCGCTATTAACCAACAAAATCGACATAGTAGCTAGTGGTTTATCTTTAACTCAAGAGAGAAACTTAAAGGTTAATTTTCCTGAACCTTTTATCATGACAGGGCAAACCATCTTAATTCGAAAAGATTTAGCTGACAAAATCAAATCCTATAAAGATTTAAATAATGCTCAATATAAAATAACCTCAAGATTAGGTACTACTGGGGAGTTTGCTACTAAAAAACGTATTAATAAAGCGCAATATTTTGGCTACAATACCGAAGCTGAAGCAGTGCTAGAAGTGGTGAATGGCAATGCTGATGCTTTTGTATACGATGCGGCTTTTAACGTCATGGCTATTCAAAAATTAGGTCATGGTAAACTTACCTTTTTAGATAAACCTTTTACCTACGAACCTTTAGCCTTTGCCATTAGAAAAGGCGATTATGATAGTATTAATTGGATTAATAACTTTTTAAACCAAGTAAGAAATGATGGCACTTATAAACGTCTTTATAACAAATGGTTTAAAAAAGGTGATTGGCTAAAAGACATGGAATAATCCATTAATGGACGAAGGAATAGCCTTTTTGCTATTCCTTTTAATAACTAGTAGAAAAATAGATTTTTTATATAAAGCAACTATCTATTATAATAACCAATTTAAATATCTGTACTTTAAAATATTATGTCGAAAACTTCATCGCTGCGTTGGCCATGGCATTTTTTAACTTTTGCCATTTTAATAGTAATAGGTTTGATATTTTACTACGTTACTGTATCAACGGACTATAAATGGGACTGGAATAATATTTCCAACTATTTTATCTATCAAGATGAAGTCATCTTAGAAACAGCTCACGAAGATATAGAAATAACTAACATTGTTGCAGAAGGGCAACAAAGTATAATCACTTTTACCAATTTAGATACTGATGAACAAGATACCATCCGTGTTGCTACAGAGAATCTAAAAGTAAAACAAGGCCAAGAACTTAGCGAAGGAGATATAATAAGTTCCACGCTCCAATGGAAAATTGGCCCTTTTCTTCAAGGTTTCTGGACAACTATTTGGCTTTCGCTGGTATCAGGTCTGTTAGCTTTAAATATAGGATTGTTAGGGGCCTTATTCCGTATTTCTAAAAATCCGACCTTAAAAGACTTGTCTATTATCTATATAGAATTGACCAGGGCTTTACCTTTATTAGTTATAATTTTTATCGTTTACTACTTTTTTGGAACAATTCTTAAGCTTTCACATCCAACGGCTGCTATTATTTCTTTATCCCTTTGTTCTGGTGCTTATATTGCTGAAATAGTAAGAGGTGGTATTCAATCTATTTCTAAAGGCCAATCTGAAGCCGCTCGCTCACTAGGTATGGGCGCAGTTAGCACTATGTACTACATTATTTTGCCACAAGCGTTCAGACGTATTTTACCCGCATTAACAGGCCAATTTATCAGCCTGATTAAAGATACCTCTTTAGTATCAGCTATTGCCATAGTTGATATTACTCGTGCCGCACAATTATCCACCACTACCTCCTTAAAACCTTTTGAAATGTGGTTCTGTGCAGCAGCCTTATACCTCCTTATAAATATTCCTCTATCCATTCTAGCGCATCCTCTTGAAAAAAGGATGGCAAAAAGTGATTAATGTAGAAAAGATTAATAAAGTATTCACTAGCAAAGGCTTAACAGTGCATGCTGTCAACAATGTTAGTGTCAATATTAACAAAGGTGAGGTAGTAGTCATCATAGGCCCTTCTGGCTCTGGTAAATCAACTTTTCTACGTTGTCTTAATGCCTTAGAAGATATAGACAATG
>CALYQH010000066.1 GCA_945283395.1 uncultured Ventosimonas sp.
GATTTATGCTGATTTATGAAGCAAAAACTTTTTATTTATGAAACGCACCTACAGCTATTATTATTAATATGGCCACTAATACAAAACCAGCATAAGCATTAATAGTAAACGTATTACGTTCTTTCATTTTTTTCCTTATATATAAGCTTTGGCTATAAAATAGCTATTTATCACCACTATTGACTTGTTTTAGCTTATTACCAATAATTACCCACCAGTCTTTTTGCTAGAGAAAAGCTGTCTTTTTATTAAATAGACAATAAGGCTAATATTTGTAAAACATAGACATTTAAAATACCTTAATAAATAAGATAATTAACAAAAATATCACAAATGTTTTAGTTTATAATAGTAATGCTTACAGAATTAAAGCGTCTATTAATTTTTCTTTTTATTAGAATTTTGTAACAAATATAAAAAAGTAATTAAATCAGCTTAATTATCACCATATCATACAAGAGATGATGCTAGTAATTAACTTCATGATATTAAAAGTAACCCAAAGTTTAATTAGACTTTTGTATTCTTCATCTAAGCGGATATATTTCATTTAACTGCCAGTTATTATTTTTGCTAGAGTTACTTTTATCAAAAACTGCCACGTTCAATCTGCACGCCCACTCCTTTTGCTGAAGCAATAGCACCTGGTTTAGTGACTTTTAATCTCAACCAACTTAGCTTAAAGCTATGTTGTAATAAATTAGCTAGCTGCTCAGCAAAAGATTCTATCAATTTAAAGCTACTATTTTCAGCAAATTTATTCACTTTTTCAGTTATTTTAACATAATCCAATGCCATATAAATATCATCATTTTGAGCAGAGAGCTTATTATCCCATGCTATTGTTAAGTCTATTAATAAGCATTGTTTGATAGACCGTTCCCAATCATATACACCTATAGTAGTTACTATCTCTAATTTTTCATTAAAAACTGTATCCATTATTACTATATCTCGCTACAATCCAACCTATATTATTAGGATAATTTCATGTTCTGGCTATTGATTATACTCGCCTATTTGCTAGGTTCCGTCTCTTTTGCCATAGTCTTATCTAAACTCTCCGGCAAAATAGATCCTCGCACATCGGGCTCTAAGAACCCTGGAGCTACTAATGTCTTGCGTATCGCAGGAGCAGGATTAGCTAGCTTAACCCTGATAGGCGATTTATGCAAAGGCATGTTACCTGTAATCATAGCCATATTACTAAATTTCAATGAGCAACAGCAGGCATGGATAGGCATTGCAGCTATTATAGGTCATCTTTATCCTATTTACTTTCATTTCCATGGTGGGAAAGGAGTTGCAACCGCTACGGGCGTATTACTTATATTATCTCCTATCACTGCCTGTTTGGCTATTTTTGCTTGGGGTATAACTTTTTACTTAAAACGCACTAGTTCTTTAGCTTCTATCAGTGCTATAGCCATTATTCTACCCATTATTTTATGGTTAAAACCTATAATTTTCCTGCCTATATGTGTACTTTGTTTATTAATAATTTGGCGCCATAGAAGTAATCTAAAAGATTTATTAATAGGAAACGAACGGCATTTTTGACTATTCGCATGAACACAAAATAGTTACTTTAAAGCAGGTAGCTCTTGCATAGGCCAGCGGGCTCTAGTCTCTATGGCCAAATCATTATGTTGACCTACCAATAGACGTTGACAACCAGCATAAGCAATCATTGCACCATTATCAGTACAAAACTCAGGACGAGCATAATAAACGTGCCCCTGAAATTCGCTAACCATATTTTCTAGCGATTCTCTAAGTGCCTTATTAGAACTTACTCCTCCAGCTATGACTAATTGGCTAAGACCAGTATCTAACAAAGCTCTACGACACTTAATAGTCAAGGTATCGACTACTGCTTGTTGAAAGGCAAAAGCAATATCTGCTTTTAGTTGTTGTGATGTCTCAGCATGACACTTATTATTTTGCCAGGTATTTAAGGCAGCTGTTTTTAAACCACTAAAACTAAACATAAGCCCAGGTCTATCTACCATAGGTCTAGGAAATTTAAAGATATTCTCCCTACCTTGCAAGGCTAACTTTGCTATTTCAGGACCACCTGGATAATTTAATCCCAAGAGCTTTGCTGTTTTATCAAATGCCTCTCCCGCTGCATCATCTACCGATTCTCCTAATAACTCATAACAACCTATTTCTGTTACCTTTATTAATTGAGTATGCCCTCCTGACACTAGTAATCCAACAAAAGGAAATCGAGGAGGATCTTTCTCTAACATAGGAGCTAATAAATGACCCTCCATATGGTGTACTCCAATAGTAGGGATATCTAACGCAAAAGCGAAAGCTTTCGCAAATGAAGCACCTACTAATAGTGCACCTACTAAACCAGGTCCAGCCGTATATGCAACTGCATCTATATCTGTTTTAGTACAACCTGAATCAGCTAAAACCTGATTCAATAATGGGATTAATCTTTTAATGTGATCACGAGAAGCTAATTCAGGCACAACCCCACCGTAAATACGATGCAAATCTATTTGGCTAAATAAAGCATCAGCCAATAGTCCTTTATTACTATCATATAATGCTACGCCT
Organism: uncultured Ventosimonas sp.; assembly: GCA_945283395.1. Lineage (GTDB taxonomy): Bacteria > Pseudomonadota > Gammaproteobacteria > Pseudomonadales > Pseudomonadaceae > Entomomonas. The sequence continues at coordinate 2,575 of CALYQH010000066.1, forward strand.
GTCTCATCACAAGAGGTTTCTACCCCCAATACTAACATTTAATAAACCTTAACCAATAACAAAATAATTATTATATCGAAAATATCACTGAGTCTATAATACTTAATCTACTACCAATTTAAAGAACCCTTAGTAATAGCTGTTAATGTATCATTAATAGTAAATATTTTACTACGAATCTTTTGGGCTCCCATCGCCTCTAAACGCTTTTGATGCATAGTTAGATATTTTTCTGCAAACAGGCTATTTTCAAATAAATATATTCCACCAGCCTCATTAGTTTGGCTATTTTCTGTCCAAATTTTAGAAATAAAGCCTGGTTCTTTAGCTATGCTTTCGGCTAACGTTTTTAGGGATTCTATGGATTGCTGAGCTAATGATTTAGCAGGCATAATAAAATCTACTTGTAGTATAACAGCCATTATAAAACTCCTCTTTCATAAACAACATATAAACCTTAATATTTAAGAAAATTATTAGCTGACCTGTTACTTTTGAATATATATTAATTTAATATAACTAATTTATTGATTATAAGCTTTAAATAATTAACCAAAATATCAAATTAGTATCATATTTAATCTTATATGCCCCTTAACTATTATCATTTTTTTACTAATTACTATTAGACAGTTTTGCAATAATAACTAATATAATCTTCTTAATTAGTTTTTTAATTAAAAAGTTATTCACTAATAAATTAACATTATAAGAAATATTAAATTTATTCTATTAATTAAGAATACTGAATAATTTTTATATAACTCATCTATATTTTTCTTCCCATTGACAAATAGCCTCCAATAAGGGATAAAGTGATTTTCCCTTGGCCGATAAACTATATTCTACCTTAGGAGGGATTTGCGAATACTCCTTTTTCATGACTATGCCATCTGCCTCAAGTTCCTTAAGCTGAATACTTAAGGTTTTGTGAGATATAGTGCCAATTTTTCTTTTTAAATCATTATAACGAATAATATCATCTTCAATTAGCCAGTATAAGATTATCATTTTCCATTTGCCTCCTATAACTGAAAGAGTATAGCCAAAGGGCGTATCTAATAAAGATCTAATAGCTTGATATTCTTTTATACTCATTCAATACTTTCCTTTAGGCTAGTAGGTGGCAAAAAAGTGCATACTTATTAATCCTTTTTCCTTATTTTATAATAAAAGTAAGCCTAGCAAGAGGAATAAATAATGAAAAAATGCCAAATAGAAGTACTAAAGACTACTTTCCATGAAGATTTAGCAAAAGACTATGGCTGTCCAAATTTAGGAAAATGCCCTATGCATAAAGTTGGAGATAAGTTCCTAGCAGATTATGCAAAACCCGAAGATCTTTGTGACGAAGCATGGAAAGCTATGTATCAATATGTATTTGCCATCTCCCATGGTAGCGGTATTTTCTACTATGGTGATTGGATCAACAAGCCAGGTCTTGCTATTTGTAGCTGTAATGATGGCATTCGGCCTGTTATCTTTAAAATTACTGCTACCGACCAAGAATTAGTAGCCCCAACATAATATATTTATAAGTTATTTACCCGACTTAATTTACTATGCAGTTAATTAATAAACATAGTAATAAGTCTCTCTGGCCAATAAAAACATTCATCACAGCGCAATTTAATATTCATCAAACCAAAGGAAACAAGGATTATTTAAAACCATATGTCAAAAGATTTTAAAACCCTTATTGATCAATAAGCAATGCCTGTTTACTCTCTATTACTATAGCAGTTAAATTTATCTTTAGAAAACACTAGAAGCATAATGCACATTGAAATGTCTAACTAGTCAACTTGAGCAGAAGTTTATTATATATTTTTCATAGAGATATATATTGGAAAACAATTTGCCCCCTTACAATGAGGTTACTTACCTCATTGTAAAAAAGCAACTAAATTTCCATTCGCCAAGTTGTACCATTTTTACTATCTTCAATAATAACCCCCATCTCTTTAAGCTGATCACGAATACGATCTGACTCTGCCCAATTTTTATCATTTCTAGCTTGTAAACGAGCTTGGATTAAAGACTCAACTTTAGCTGTATCCACTTCTGTATTATGCGTATTAGCTTGTAGAAAGTCTTCTGGATTAAGTTGTAAGACCCCTAACAAACCTCCTAATTGTTTAAGTTGTGCACCTAAGCTAGCAGCTGCTGTTAAATCGGTAGGTTTGAGACGATTAATTTCTCTTGCCATATCAAAAAGTATAGAACAAGCTTCTGGAGTATTAAAATCATCATTCATTGCAAGAGTAAAGCGCGCTATATAGTTATTTTTATCATCAACAACTTTAGCTATAGGTAGATCTTTTAAAGCAATATAAAATCGCTCTAATGCAGCATAGGCCTCTTTTAAGTTATCTTCTGAATAGTTAATTGGACTACGATAATGACTGGCTACTAATAAATAACGTACCACTTCAGCTGGATACTTTGCCAATACATCCCTAATAGTAAAAAAATTGCCCAATGATTTAGACATTTTCTCGCCATCGACCCTTACCGCTCCAGCATGCATCCATGTTTTTGCATAGGTTTTACCAGTAGTAGCTTCACTTTGAGCTATTTCATTTTCATGGTGAGGAAATATTAAATCAGGGCCTCCGCCATGAATATCAAATGTTTCACCTAAACAGCAAGTAGACATAACAGAACATTCTATATGCCATCCTGGGCGACCTTTTCCCCAAGGAGATAGCCAACTTGGCTCACCTTCTTTGGCTCCTTTCCATAATACAAAATCAACAGGATCTTGTTTTGCCTCATCGACTTCGACGCGCGCCCCACTTCTTAAATCTTCCACTTTTTTGCGAGACAATTTACCATAATCTTTAAACTTACCTACTCGATAATAAACATCTCCATTACCTGGAGCGTAGGCATAGTCTTTGGTAACTAAAGTATTAATCATCTGCTGCATGCCTTGAATATAATCTGTAGCTCGTGGCTCTTGATCAGGAGGCAACACGCTTAATTTAGCTTCATCCTCATGCATGGCCTCTATCATACGGGCTGTTAAGGCAGTAAAAGGTTCACTATTTTGGTTTGCACGGTTGATAATTTTATCATCTATATCAGTAATATTACGCACATAAGTGACCTCATAACCTAGATGACAAAACCAGCGCGTAACAACATCAAAAGCAACCATTACTCGAGCATGTCCAATATGGCAATAATCATATACAGTCATACCACAAACATAAATACGCACTTGCTTATCTTTCAGTGGTTTAAAAATCTCTTTAGTCTTACTCAAGGTATTGTATATAGATAAGGCCATTATTGTCCCCATGAATCCCGCAAAGTTATAGTTCTATTAAAAACCAATGCCTCAGGTTTACTATCTTTACTATCTAAACAAAAGTAACCCTCTCTCTCAAATTGGAATCTATCCTCAAGGCTGGCTTCTGCTAACGAAGTTTCTGCTCTGCATCCTTTTAGAACTACTAAAGACTGAGTGTTTATATTATCTAAAAAACTTCCTCCCTCTTCTGTCTTTTCAGGATTGGCAGATTTAAATAGCCTATCATACAACCTCACCTCACATGGGATGCTTTGCTTTGCTGGCACCCAATGGATAACTCCTTTTACTTTACGCCCTTCTGGATTTTTGCCAAGTGTCTTTGGATCATAAGAGCAATGTAGCTCTACTATATTTCCTTGTGCATCTTTAATAGCTTTTTCAGCTTTAATCACGTAGCTACCCCGTAATCTAACTTCACCTTCAGGTATCAAACGTTTATAGCCCTTTGGAGGATTCTCATTATAGTCATTTTGATCTATATAAATTTCTCGCTCAAAAGGTAATTGCCTTTTACCTAATTGTTCATTTTTAGGATGACGAGATAACTCTAAAATTTCTATTTTATCTTCTGGATAATTGGTAATAACTACTTTTAGTGGCTTTAAGACACACATAGCGCGGGGGGCATTAGCATCTAAATTTTCTCTTATGCAAAACTCTAATACTCCAAGATCTACTATCGCGTCAGCACGACCAACACCTATCCGCTCACAAAAATCACGAATAGCAACCGCGGTAAAACCACGTCGCCGAAAACCTGAAATAGTAGACATCCGCGGGTCATCCCAGCCATCCACATATTTTTCATCCACTAGTAATTTAAGTTTTCTTTTACTTGTGATAGTGTAGTTTAAGTTCAAACGAGCAAATTCATATTGGTGCGGTTTACTAGGTACAGGAAGATTATCTAAAAACCATTCATAAAGTGGCCTATGATCTTCAAATTCTAGAGTACAAATAGAGTGAGTAATACCTTCAATAGCGTCTGATTGCCCATGTGTAAAATCATAACTAGGATAAATACACCATTGATTACCCGTTTGGTGATGCTCTGCATGACGTATACGATATAGAATTGGGTCACGTAAATTCATATTAGGTGAAGCCATATCTATTTTAGCTCTTAATACTTTTTCACCATCTTTGAATTCACCATTTTTCATACGAGCAAATAAATCTAAATTTTCTTCAATGCTTCTGTTGCGATAAGGACTATTCTTGCCTGCCTCATGCAATGAACCACGGTATATCCTCGCTTCTTCAGGAGATAAATCACAAACATAAGCTTTACCTTGCTTTATCAGATAAACAGCCCATTTATGTAATTGTTCAAAATAATCAGAAGCGTGACACATAGAACCCGTCCAATGAAAACCTAGCCATTCTACATCATGTTTAATTGCATCTATATATTCTTGTTCTTCTTTGGTAGGATTCGTATCATCAAATCTTAAATGACATACGCCATTAAATTCATTAGCCAAACCAAAATTCAAACAGATAGATTTTGCATGGCCTATATGTAAATAACCATTTGGCTCAGGGGGGAAACGGGTAATAACCTTTTGACAACGCCCTGCTTGTAAGTCTTCTCTGACAATTTGACGAATAAAATTATTGGCAGGTAAAGAGGTTTCTGAATTACTCATAATATATATAACCATTACTATTAATGACGCGCCTTAAACAG
>CALYQH010000067.1 GCA_945283395.1 uncultured Ventosimonas sp.
ACAGGACCTATAGTGAGAGAAGTAATTATTGGCGAGACTATTACTTTAGCGGAACTCGCTCATCAAATGGCAGTAAAAGGAGCTGAAGTTGTTAAGTTCATGTTTAAAATGGGCACCCCAGTTACCATCAATCAAGTGTTAGATAGAGAAACAGCACAAATAGTGGTTGAGGAGATGGGGCATAAAGTTAAGCTAATTAATGATAATGCTTTAGAAGAGCAATTAGCTGAGTCAATGAAATTTGAAGGTGAAGCTATTCAGCGAGCTCCCGTTGTAACAGTAATGGGGCATGTGGATCATGGTAAGACTTCATTATTAGACTATATACGTAGAACTAAGGTGGCTTCTGGAGAGGCAGGTGGTATTACCCAACATATAGGGGCTTACCATGTAGAGACAGATAGAGGGATGATAACTTTCTTGGATACTCCCGGGCATGCTGCCTTTACTGCTATGCGTGCTCGTGGCGCACAAGCAACAGATATTGTGATCTTAGTAGTAGCTGCAGATGATGGGGTAATGCCACAAACTGAAGAAGCTATTCAACATGCTAAAGCTGCAGGTGTACCTATTGTAGTAGCAATTAACAAGATAGATAAACCTGAGGCAGATATAGATAAAATAAAGAATGAGTTAGCTGGACGTGATGTTATTCCTGAAGATTGGGGTGGCGATACACAATTTATTCCAGTTTCTGCTAAGCAAGGAACAGGTGTTGATGCTTTATTAGAAGCCGTACTATTACAAGCAGAAATTTTAGAGTTAACTGCTGTGCCTACTGCTCCAGCTCAAGGTATTGTTGTTGAGTCTCGTTTAGATAAAGGCCGTGGCCCTGTTGCCACTATTTTGGTACAAAATGGTACATTACATCAGGGCGATATCATTCTAGTAGGTGTTAATTATGGTCGTGTTCGTGCCATGCTAGATGAAAATGGTCAAATAGTTAAAGAAGCAGGTCCTTCCATTCCTGTTGAAGTATTAGGTTTAGATGGCGCACCTGACGCGGGTGATGAAGTATTAGCAGTTGCTGATGAAAAGAAAGCTCGTGAAGTGGCCTTATTCCGTCAAGGCAAGTTCCGGGAGGTGAAACTAGCTCGTCAGCAGTCGGCTAAGCTTGAAAATATGTTTGATAATTTAGGACAGAATGAGAAGAAAACTCTAAATATAGTGCTCAAAGCGGATGTACGCGGTTCTTTGGAAGCTTTGCAATCTGCTTTAACTGAATTAGGTAATGATGAAGTACAAGTACATGTGGTAGGAACGGGAGTAGGAGGTATCACAGAAAGTGATGCTAACTTAGCACTAGCTTCGCAAGCAGTAATTTTTGGTTTTAATGTACGGGCTGATGCTGGAGCACGTAAGATTGTTGAGACCGAAGGGTTAGATTTACGTTACTATAATGTGATTTATGACATTATTGATGATGTTAAGAAAGCGTTATCTGGCCTTTTAGGTAATGATGTACGTGAAAATATCTTAGGTATCGCTGAAGTTAGAGATGTGTTCCGTTCACCTAAATTTGGCTTAATTGCTGGTTGTATGGTAACAGAAGGCTTAGTGCATAGGAACAGGCCTATTCGTGTGCTACGTGATGATATAGTGGTCTTTGAAGGTGAACTAGAGTCGCTACGTCGCTTCAAAGATGACGTGGCTGAAGTACGTTCTGGGATGGAATGTGGTATCGGCGTGAAAGGTTATAATGATGTAAAAGTGGGCGATAAGATCGAAGTCTTTGAAAAAATTCAAGTTGCGCGTTCACTTTAATATTACCCTTTAATAAGGTTCCCTATGGTTATTAACTATAGGGAACTTATTTATTTTATATAAATGACTATTTTATTAGTTATTGATAGTTAGGTAATTCAAATTATGGCAAAAGACTATAGTCGTATTCAAAGAGTGGGAGACCAAATTCAGCGTGAGCTTGCATTACTTATGCAACGTGATATTAAGGATCCGCGCTTAGGTATGGTGACTATTACTGCTGTTAATGTAGCTCGCGATTTAGGGCATGCCAATGTTTATATCACTACTATGGATAAAGATAGTGCTGAAGATATTGCATTAACCCTAGAGATATTAACACAGGCTAGTGGTTTTTTACGTAGCCAATTAGGTAAGGCTATGAAGATTAGAAGTATTCCCCAACTGCATTTTTTATACGATGAAAGCATTATTCGGGGTAGTCAGTTATCAGCGTTAATAGATAAGGCTATTGCTGAAGATCTTAAGCACCGAGGTGGAGAAGACGAATAGTGGGACAACTAAAACATAAAAGACGTACGGTAAATGGCATGTTGCTTTTAGATAAACCATTATCTATTAGTTCTAATGCAGCTTTACAAAAAGTTCGTTGGTTATTTAATGCAGAAAAAGCAGGTCACACTGGTAGTTTGGATCCTTTGGCGACAGGGGTATTGCCAATGTGTTTTGGTGAAGCTACTAAATTTTCTCAATATTTATTAAATGCCGATAAATGTTATGAAGTAGTGATGCAATTAGGTATTACTACCACAACTGGTGATGCTGAAGGGCAAATAATAGCTAATAAAATAGTTAATTCAACAGAACAAGATATTTTAGCGGTATTACCTCAATTTAGAGGGGAAATTAGTCAGGTTCCTCCTATGTATTCTGCTATTAAAAAGAATGGTCAGCCCCTCTATAAATTGGCCAGAGCAGGTGAAATAGTGGCTAGAGAGCCGCGCCAAATTACCATAAATAAATTGGAGTTAATTGCTTTTTCTGCTGGACAAGCTAAATTAATGGTGGCTTGTAGTAAAGGTACTTATATTAGAACTTTAGTCGAAGATATAGGGAATAAGTTAGGTTGTGGGGCTTATGTAAAGCAACTCTGTCGTACAGAAGCTGGTCCCTTTCGGTTAAAACAGGCAATTTCTTTAGATACACTTATGGAGCTGCATGAGAAAGAAGGAAGTGAAGTACTTGATCAATTTTTGTTACCTATTGATGCAGGTCTTACCCATTGGCCTGTGATACAATTAACAGAGCATTCTTGTTATTATTGGCTGCATGGTCAGCCAGTAAGAGTACCTGATGCACCACTTGATACCTATATTAGGGTGCAAGATCAACTAGGACGTTTTATTGGTTTAGGTGAAGTAGCTGTTGATGGAAGGTTGGCGCCAAAACGTTTAATACAAACAGCCTAATAGATGTTATAATCGTCAGCGATAAATAAGATTTTTAAAATGAGGTGTGAGTTAATTCATGCCTTTAGAGGCTAGCTGTTAGCAGACACGGTTAAGCCTTTTTTGTTAACACAGAGGTTTACTCTGGTCTGCTCCAACGAGGAAATAAAGATGGCACTTACTGCTGAAGAAAAAGCTCAAATTATTAAGCAATATGCACGTGGTAATGATGATACAGGCTCTCCGGAAGTTCAAATTGCGCTATTAACAGCCAATATTAACAAGTTGAGCAATCATTTTAAAAACAATGCAAAAGATCACCACTCACGTCGTGGTTTGATTCGCATGGTTAACCAACGTCGTAAACTTCAAGAATACTTAAAAGCTAAGGATACTGAACGTTACTCTGCACTTATTGCTAGTTTAGGGCTTCGCCGCTAAGGTGTTAAGAAAGCTGGAAATAGTTATACTGTTTCCAGCTTTCTGTTTTAAAAGTGTCTTTTTATTAGATAGTGATGGGTCCAACTCCCTACATTATCAACAGATTTCACATTAAGTCAGTTAAAAGAGAAGGAAAATACCGTGCTAAATCCGGTTAAAAAACAATTTCAATTTGGTCAATCTACTGTTACGTTAGAAACAGGTCGTATAGCGCGCCAAGCTAATGGTGCAGTATTAGTATCAGTAGATAATGATATCAGTGTCTTAGTCACAGTAGTAGCAGCTAAATCAGCCAGTGAAGAACAAGACTTTTTCCCATTGTCTGTTCATTATCAAGAGAAAACCTATGCTGCTGGGCGTATTCCTAGTGGTTTTGTTAAGCGTGAAGGCCGCCCGTCTGAAAAAGAAACATTGACTTCTAGGTTGATAGATCGACCCATTAGGCCGCTTTTCCCAGCAGGTTTTTTTAACGAAGTACAGGTGATCTGTACCGTGCTTTCTACTAGCAAAAAAACGGATCCTGATATTGCTGCTATGATAGGTACTTCAGCCGCACTTGCTATTTCTGGTATTCCTTTTGAAGGGCCAATTGGCGCAGCGCGAGTTGGTTTTCATGTAGAGTCTGGTTATTTATTGAATCCAACTTTTGAGCAATTAACAGCATCACATCTTGATATGGTGGTTGCAGGCACTGAGAGCGCTGTATTAATGGTTGAGTCAGAAGCTAAAGAATTAACTGAAGACCAAATGTTAGGAGCAGTATTATTCGCCCATCAAGAATTTCAAGTGGCTATTAAAGCTATTAAAGAGTTTGCAGCAGAGGTAAATAAGCCAGCATTTGAATGGCAACCTCCAGTTGAAAATACAGCCTTAATTAATGCGATTAAAGCTGAGTTTGGAGATGCTATATCTAGTGCCTATACTATTACTGCTAAACAAGAGCGTTATACAGCCTTAGATGCTTTACGTAATGAGGCAGTTGCTAAGTTTGCCACTATTGAAGATGGTCAGCCTACAGAGCAAGAAGTCAAAAATATTTTTGGATTATTAGAATATCGTATTGTCCGTGAAAATATTGTTAATGGTGAACCTCGTATAGATGGTCGTGATACTAGAACTGTTAGGCCACTTAATATTCAAACTAGCGTGTTGCCTAAAACGCATGGTTCAGCTTTATTCACGCGTGGTGAAACACAAGCTTTAGTTACTACGACCTTAGGTACTGCTCGTGATGCACAAATATTAGATTCATTAGAGGGTGAGCAACGTGACACCTTTATGCTACATTATAATTTTCCGCCTTTCTCAGTAGGAGAATGCGGTCGTATGGGAAGTGTGGGACGCCGTGAAATAGGTCATGGCCGGTTAGCTCGCCGTGGTGTACAAGCTATGTTACCTAACGAAACCGAGTTTCCTTACACTATCCGGGTAGTGTCTGAAATTACTGAATCTAATGGTTCAAGCTCTATGGCTTCTGTTTGTGGAGCTTCTTTATCATTAATGGATGCCGGAGTCCCTTTACGTGCCCCTGTAGCAGGTATTGCTATGGGATTGGTCAAAGAAGGTGAGAAATTTGCCGTGTTAACCGATATTTTAGGTGATGAAGACCATTTAGGTGATATGGATTTTAAAGTAGCAGGCACAGCCCAAGGTGTAACAGCTTTACAAATGGATATCAAAATTAATGGTATTACCGAAGAAATTATGGAAATAGCATTAAATCAAGCACTGGAAGCTAGATTACATATTTTAAAACAAATGAATGAGGTAATTAGCAAACCCCGTGAATTATCAGCTAATGCTCCTACCATGCTAACCTTTAAAATAGATCCTGATAAGATTAGAGATGTAATAGGCAAAGGTGGTGCTGTTATTCGTAGCATTTGTGATGAAACTAAAGCCTCTATTGATATAGATGATAATGGTATATTGAAAATCTTTGGCGAAACTAAAGAAGCAGCCGAAGCCGCCAAAAATAAGGTATTAGCTATTACAGCAGAGGCAGAAGTTGGTAAAATTTATGAAGGTAAAGTAGAACGCATTGTTGATTTTGGTGCTTTTGTAAATATTTTGCCTGGTAAAGATGGTTTAGTACATATTTCGCAAATAAGCGCCGAGCGTGTAGAAAAAGTTACGGATGTCCTTAAAGAAGGCCAGATAGTAAAAGTCATGGTTGTTGATGTAGATAATCGTGGTCGTATTAAACTTTCTATGAAAGATGCACAAGTTTCAGAACAAGCATCTAGTATAGAATAGATACGCTAGGACAACAAGAGCCACAAATTTAGTGCTTGAGTTAGAAAAAGAACCCTACTAAGTAGGGTTCTTTTATGGATAAAAGATAATTAATGGAGATGCGTTGTTTCTTCTGCTGTTAAATCTAATTCTTCCAATAATTCTTCAGTATAACAGGGTTCACTAATAACATGCTCCTCTGCAGCCCATGCCCCTAAATCTATTAACTTACAACGCTCTGAACAGAAAGGGCGAAAAGGGTTGTCATGATGATAGGGAATTTCTTTTTGACAAGTAGGGCATTTAACTAATAGATTTTTATTCATATTGCTAGCTGTTACAAAGTTGTAAATAGTGTTGATGTAATGATGTTACTTGCTGTTGTAAATATTTTATGGATTGATCATTAACAATGATATCATCAGCCTTTGCTAACCGTTCTTTTCTAGATAATTGTGCTTGCATAATAGCTTTTATTTGTTGTTCAGTGACATTGTCACGTTGCATACTACGAGCTATTTGCACTAGTTCAGGGACATCTATGACTAAGATTCTATTGGTTAGTTGATGTTGATTTGTTTCTAACAACAAAGGTGAGACTAATATAGCATAAGGCGAGGCTGCATTGGCTAAAAAGTTACAAATTTCATTACGTATTAGAGGATGCAGCAACTGTTCTAACCAAAATCTTTGTTTAGCACTATTAAAAATAATACGTCTTAATGCTGCCCTATTTAAACTGCCATCTGGTGATAGTACTTCCTTACCAAAATGATTAATTATCTTTTCTAAGGCAGGCTTCCCTTTAGCTACTATCCAACGAGCAACCTGATCAGCATCAATAGCTTCGATTCCAAGTTTAACAAAGAGCTGACAAACGACACTTTTACCACTGCCAATTCCGCCAGTAATACCTAAGATCCAATGATTCAATAAGAAACTCCTGTTATCATAATTTTCAAGTTGTTTATTGAATACCTGAAAACTTTAGATAATTAGCTATGATAACTTGTCCCCAAATGAGGGCAATCCATCCAGCAATAGCAAGGTAAGGCCCAAAAGGAAATTTATTTTTGCCTTTAAATAGACAAATACTAATAATACCTATTAAGGTGCCTGCCAAAGCAGAGAAGAGAATAACAATAGGCAGTATCTGATAACCTCCCCAAGCGCCAAACATGGCGAGAAGTTTAAAATCACCATTACCCATACCATCATAACCCCTAATTAACTTGAAGAGGGCATTGACGATCCAGAGGCTCATATAACCTGTTACTGCCCCCAAAATAGAGCTTTTAATGCTAGTATTAGGTAATAAATTATAAAGACTGGCTAATAAGCCTATCCATAATAAAGGCAAAACAATAGTATCAGGGATACTTTGATAATCTATGTCTATCATGCTGATGGCTATTAATCCCCAGCTCAACAAGATAATTAATAAGGCTTGTGGCGTAGCAGTATAATACCAAGCTAGCCAACCGCTTAGGATAGCGGTTAATAATTCTATTAGAGGGTATCTTTTGCTGATAGGATTATGACACTCCCGACAGCGTCCCTTCAAACAACAATAGCTAATAATAGGAATATTTTCGAGTGCCGTAATTTTGTGACCACAATTAGGACAGCTAGAGGCAGGTAGAAATAAATTAAAAGTAGTTTGCGAAGTTGTCTCTTCAGCTATTTCTAGAATCTCTTTAGCTTCTCGTCGCCAGTTATTCATCATCATAATAGGTAGACGATAAATAA
>CALYQH010000068.1 GCA_945283395.1 uncultured Ventosimonas sp.
TTCAATCTAATACTAGTGAAGTATATGCTTTAGTGATGGCACGTCCAGCAAATAGTGAGATAGCATCAGATTGGCCAGCTAAGTCTCAGAATTTAGCAGTAGAATCTGTGTTACTTGATGAGTTAATGGCTAATATGTCTAATATTCAGGATACTAGCACTTCGGTATCATTATTAACTGATAGTAAAACCGTAACTCCTACCACTATAGCCATTTTAACTAAAAATGAGCAGAATCAACCTATATTATCTATGCATGGTGACTTTGACTTGGTATGGGCTCGAGTAGAACGTGCTATTACTACGGCTAATATCAAAATTGATGATATGGATCGTAGTACAGGGTCGTATTACATTAATCTTTCTGAAAAGGCTGATAGTACTGATAGCAGAGGTTTTTTTAAACGATTATTTAGTAGTGACTCTCAGGCAGCTAGAGATGCTAGAGCTGAACGTTATATCATTTGTTTAGTGAAACAAGGGGATACTTTACAAATTGCTGTTAAAAACGTTCGAGATAATAAACCAGTTGCTAAAGATAAAGCAGAAACTATCCTTAAACAAATTAGGGATAATATGAATTAAAATCCTGTTGGATTTTAACCTATTAAGAGTAAATTAGATGGAAAAGCGCGAAGAAATTTATCGAGGTAAAGCTAAAACAGTATTTGCAACTAACGATGCAGATAAGTTAATACTTTATTTTCGTGACGATACATCCATGTTAGATGGACAAAAAATAGAGCAGCTAGAACGTAAGGGTGAGATAAATAATAGATTTAATGCATTTATCATGCAAAAATTAGAAGATGCAAATATTCCTACCCAATTTGATACCTTATTATCTACTAATGAGTCTATAGTTAAAAAACTCCAAATGATCCCCGTTGAGTGTGTGGTACGTAATTATGCTGCGGGTAGTTTAGTACGTCGATTAGGAGTTGAGGAAGGAGTTGCTCTTGAACCACCTATTTTTGAACTGTTTTTAAAAAATGATAAGCTCCATGATCCTATCATCAATGAGAGTGTTGCTATTACTTTTAGATGGGCTTCTCTCGAGCAACTGACACGTATGAAAGAACTTGCTTTACAAGTCAATGAAGTATTAACAAAGCTTTTTGATAAGGCTGGCTTAATATTAGTAGATTTTAAATTAGAATTTGGTTTATTCCATGGTGAAATAGTGTTAGGTGATGAATTTAGTCCGGATGGGGCTAGATTATGGGATAAAGAAACTCATAAGAAATTAGATAAAGATCGTTTCCGCCAAGGGCTAGGAGAGGTAGTTGAAGGTTACATCGAAGTGGCTAATAGGTTAGGCGTACCTTTATAGCATTAGTTGTTTTTTAAAAGGTTACGCAAGCTAATTTGCATAGCCTTCTTTTAATGGGCTCAAGTTATTTTAAAAAATTTTACTTTTGAATAAAGTTTGCCATTTGTTATTACAATATTAACTTAATAAGGTTTTCGTCAAAATAAAAAGGCTTATTTAATGACGAAGCTAAATATTGACGCTGTGAATAATATATAAAAGATTAAATTTAGAGGATTAATCCCACATTGTAAGGCTTGCTATACGGGATAGTTAATTGTAACTAGTCGTTAAGTTATTGTGAAAAAGAGTATTAACTAATTGGAGACTTAGTGGTGGATAAAAAAATTGGCTTTATTGGGGCTGGTAATATGGGTGGAGCTATTATAGCTGGCCTACTCAAGAGCAATAAAGTAGCGGCTACTAATATTTATGCGATAAATCACAGCCTTCAAAGTGTACAAAATTTAGTAAATACCTTTGGTATTAATAAGGTTGCAAGTATTGCAGAAATAGCAAAAATCAGTGATATGTTAGTAATAGGCGTCAAACCAAAAGATGTTGCTAAAGTGTTAGGTGAAGCAGCACACAGTTTGAGTCAACATACTGTGATTATTTCTATAGCAGCTGGAGTTACTTTAGCCAACTTAGAAAAATTAGTTGCGTCTAAGCATAAAATAGTACGGGTTATGCCTAATACTCCTTCATTAGTGGGAGCGGGTATGAGCTCTATTACTCCTAATGAATTGCTTACTGAGCAAGAGCTGGCAGATGTAATGACAATCTTTAATAGTTTAGGAAAAGCTGAGATAGTTCCAGAAAGTATGATTGATGCTGTAGTAGGGGTAAGTGGTTCCTCCCCTGCTTATATTTTTATGTTAATTGAGGCAATGGCTGATGGAGCCGTATTGGGCGGTATGCCACGGCAACAAGCTTATACCTTTGCTGCTCAGGCAGTATTAGGCTCTGCTAAAATGGTGTTAGAAACAGACAAGCATGTAGCTGAGTTAAAAGATATGGTATGTTCGCCAGCAGGCACTACTATTGAAGCAGTCAAAACACTGGAAAGTAGAGGATTTAGAGCGGCTATTATTGAAGCAATGAAGAGTTGCATGGATAAATCCGCTGCTATGTCAAAAAATTCTAAATAAAATTAACAAACTATTATACAGGCTAATGATAAACTAGCCTGCTCATTTTGTTGGAAGGTAATAAGAGTTTTAGTTATGTGGTTTAGAAATTTATTAGTTTATCGTTTAAGTGAATCTTTTCGCTTAAGTGAAGAAGAGTTGATAAAGGCACTCCAAAGTAAAAAAGCTAAGCCTTGCACCCATCAAGAATTAGCTACTATTGGTTTTGTAGCTCCTTTTGGTAAGGGTGAAGATGCCCCATTAGTTTATGTTAGCCATGGTTTTTATCTAATTGCAGCTCGAAAAGAGGAAAGATTACTACCGACAAGTGTTATAAAGGAAGCGTTACAGGATAAAGTGGAGGAAATAGAGTTAAGAGATAATCGTAAAGTTTATAAGAAGGAAAAAGATCAGTTAAAAGATGAGATTATCCAGACTTTGTTACCTAGAGCTTTTAGCCGTAAGCGTGTTATTTATGCAGCTATTGCTCCAAAATTAGGTCTTATTTTTGTTGATAGCACCAGTACTCATAAAGCTGAGGAATTACTTTCCGTTTTGCGCGAGGCAGTAGGCTCATTACCTGTTAGGCCGTTGACTGTTAAAATTGCTCCTAACGCCACTTTAACTAATTGGGTTAAAAGCCAACAAGCTGCCCAAGGCTTACATATTTTAGAAGACTGTGAGTTAAGAGATAGTCATGAGGATGGTGGAATTATTCGTTGTAAAAGGCAAGATCTTACTTCGGAAGAGATTCAAATACACCTTAAATCTGGTAAATTAGTTACTCAGTTAGCTTTAGCTTGGCAAGATAAATTAACCTTTATGTTGGATGATAAGCTGACTATCAAACGTCTTAAATTTGAAGATTTATTGCAGGAAGAAGCCGATAATGAAGGTGGAGATGATGCAGCTAGCCAGTTTGATGCGAGTTTTACACTTATGATGTTAACTTTAACAGAGTTTGTCCCATCGTTATTAACCTGTTTAGGTGGGGAAGAAACTCCTCAAGGAAGATAAGGTTAGATATAATGGCGAAACAGTTTGTTGATATAGCCATTATTGGGGCTATGAAGGAAGAAGTCGAGGCATTACTGGGCTATTTAGTAGATATAAGATGTTATCAATATCTTCAAACTCAATGTTATGTAGGGAAGCTAGTTGATAAAACAGTAGTAGTCTTTCAGTCTGGCGTGGGAAAAGTCGCTGCTGCTTTAGCGACAGCTTTTGTAATAGAACATTTCTCAGCTAAAGCTATTATCAATATAGGTTCTGCTGGAGGGCTTGACCCTCTTTTATATATTGGCGATATAGTAGTGTCTAGTGAAGTAGTGTATCATGATGTGGATGTTACCTTGGCAGGCTTTAAATATGGACAAGTGGCTAATATGCCACTCACCTTTACTGCTGATGCTCAATTAGTCGCTTTCGCTAAGCGAGCCGTTAATCAATTAACTGACCGTAAGGTAAAAATAGGTCTTATAGGCTCGGGCGATATTTTTATGTCTGATCTTGAGGCCGTTGAGCGAGTAATTAAGCATTTTCCTCATATAATGGCGGTAGATATGGAAGCAGCCGCTATAGGTCATACTTGTTATCTTTATAACTGTCCATTTGTAGTTATTAGAGCTATTTCTGATAAGGTGATGGATGAGTTTAATAAAGTAGATTTTTTTACATTTTTAACCACTGCTGCCAAAAATTCTGCTGCCATTGTATTTGAAATGATTAAGTCCCTTTAAGTAAGGGACTTTTAGTATTCATTACCAATTAATTCCAAAACCAAAGATATAACGAGTTTCATTTATATTCGCATCGCTCTCTGCATCTATTATATTGCGATTAATACGGAAATTTAATGAAGCCCAATCAGTTAACTTATAACGAATGCCTACATTGGTATCCAATGTATAATTACCGACCTCAGATCTTAGTGGGCGGAATAAATCACCCGTGGTAAAAAATTCAATATTTTTACCTAACCAATATCTATCATAGTTCCAGCGAATACCGTAGGCACCAAAATTAGTATTACTTTTA
Source organism: uncultured Ventosimonas sp. (assembly GCA_945283395.1). Lineage (GTDB taxonomy): Bacteria > Pseudomonadota > Gammaproteobacteria > Pseudomonadales > Pseudomonadaceae > Entomomonas. The sequence continues at coordinate 4,479 of CALYQH010000068.1, forward strand.
TCTCGGTATTCATAATGGGACAGGTTAACTAAAGAAGCTAGAGAGAAGCTACCTAAGCTATCATCCCAGAATTGATAACCAGGACCTGTACCTAATGTGTATTGCTTTCGTAAATCTTCTATATGGTCCAGTTTAAAGTTTCCATTGGTTTGCCAAAACCATTGCTTGGTAATAAAGTGGTCTAGCGTATAATCAAGTTGGTAATTATTAGTTGAAACATGGCCGTCAGTACTTTTTCTGTTAAACTCACCCGTTAACGTGTGGCGCCAGTTGCTGTGAAGTAATTTAGTTTGAAAATCCACATCAAAGTCATTAGTGTCTTTATCTGAGCGTTTGTTATCTAACGATATAGCTATTTTGCCGCTCCAGATTAAGTCTTCAACTAAAGGCTTAGGTTTAATAATTTGTTGAATATCATTTAAAGCAATTTCTTGGTGATTAGTACCATTAATTAATTTTAGTTTACCTTCTTTAGCAGGTTTAATAGTTTTGACTTTTTGTTCTTTATTTTGACTCAGCTTAACAATTAAAGGCGTTTGGGTTTCTAAAGTAGAGACTTTATCCCATGAAATAGTTACTTCTCCTGCATAATCAGTTGCTATTATCAATTTACTGTTATTAAGTAGGGTAACGTTGCCCGTTAAGCGATCACCATTTTTCATCCATACTGTGTCAGCTAGAGAGTCTAGCGAGAATATTATCAATATAAGAAAACTAATTAAACGCATAAATATAGCCATATAAACTCAATATCCTAACAAGGATTGATCTATAGTAAGAACTTTCTGTAACCACCCATGCTTAACGCAAATTAGAGGGTAACAACTAGTTTGTCAATAGCCATGACCATGAGTTGATTATACTTTGTGATAATATACTTCATATTTTATAGGACAATTTATGACAATTTGATTAGATTTATTCTATACTTAGAACCTTTTATTGAAGCACTAGTTGCATTAAACTGATGAAAAGCAGTAATCTGAAAAACTTATCTATTTCTTTAAAGCTTCCTAGCAGCCTAGTTATTTTAGTATTAGGATTTTCGGCAGGAATACCTAGTTTACTTATTTCTTCTACGCTAGGTATATGGCTGTTGGGGGCTGGTGCTTCATTTGAAACTATAGGCTATTTAGGATGGATAGGGCTTATTTATGCCTTTAAATGGCTTTGGTCGCCTATGCTTGACCAATGGCGTTTACCTTGGCTTAATAAATTGGGGCGGAGAAGATCATGGCTATTGCTTGCACAATTTAGTATTTTTCTAAGTCTCATGTGTGTAGCTTTTACCGATCCACAAACGCATTTACAATTATTTATCATCTTTGCTTGTTTAGTAGCTTTTTTTTCAGCTACTCAGGATATAGCGCTTGATGCTTATAGGTTAGAGATAGTAGGTCAAGAACAACAACCTAAGTTAGCTGCACTTTATATCATAGGATTTAGGACTGCCTTATTAACGGCAGGTGCAGGTTCTTTATTATTAGCTAGTTATTTAGGCACCTCAGAACAACATTATTATTATACTGCTTGGCAAATAACATACGTGGTGTTTGGCATGTTAATAGTTCCAGCCATGATAGTGACTTTGTTTAGTGATGAACCTGCTATTGATATTAAGCAACATTCCGCTAGTGAATCTGAATTTAGTTTTAGTAGACAATTATTTTCTGTCATTTTAGTACTATTTTTAGTTGTCTCTATACCTGTTATGATCACTGCGATAATGGATCAAGCATGGCCTAGAGCGCTATTTTATAGTCTTATCTTGGCAACGGGGTTATCGCCGTGGGGAAAGTCTCAGATATTACCGGTACGGGTCCTTCTTAGAAAAATGCGTCACCATTTAAAGCTTACCGCTCGAGCTAAAGAAATACCAAACTTTGACTTTGTACACCAAAGTGTTTCAATTATTATTATGTTAATAGTGTTGGTGACTCTTTATGCGTCAGGTAAAGCCTATTTATCTGGAGCATGGCCAAGAGGAACGCTATATTTCCTGATATTTTTAGGGTGTATCTCTGCTCCCGGACGGTTCTTAATGGCGCCTATTTTAACGCCCGTTGTAGAGTTTGTGCAGCGTTATCGTTGGCATGCATTACTTATTCTAGCTATTATTTCAACTTATAAACTAGCCGATACTGTACCCCTAAATATGATTGATGTTTTTTTGCTAAAACATGGCTTTAGTCAAAATGTGGTAGCGTTAGTAGTTAAAGGTTTTGGTATGATTTTAACTATTATAGGTGCGGCTATTAGTGTCTTTTTTATTAATAAATTTAAAGTCATACCGGTATTATTTTTTGGTGCAATGGCTTGTGCTATCACTAATTTACTTTATATTTTATTAGTTAACTATCAGGGCGCGACTATATTAATAGAAGGACATTATGGTTATTTTATTGTTACTAAAAACTTTGGTTTTTATGGAGTATCAGTTCCAACTTATTCTCTCTGGCAACAATTAATGGCTTTTGATCCGCATATTTGGACATTAGTACTTATTGTTATTATTGATAGCTTGAGTGCTGGCTTGGCAGCTTCGGCTTTATTGGCTTATTTGGCAGGATTAACGAATCTTAAATTTTCTGCTAGCCAGTATGCTATGTTAACCTCGGCTATGCTATTATTACCAAAGTTAATAAGCGGCTATTCAGGTAAAATTTTAACCTACTATGATTATGACTATAAAAAATTCTTTATGGTTTCAGTAATACTTGGATTGCCTACTTTGATATTAATTGCTATTGCGTGGTTTAAACAAAGTAAAACAACTAGTTAATAATTAGTATATAATACAGCGTCAAAACTAGTTATAAAGTCTAGTAAACATGTTAATATATGGCAATTTTTATTGAGAGGTTAGCAACCTCTTTTTTATTTTGTGGATAATTTGACTTAAGTGTAGAAGGTTATGCAATTAAAGAAAATAGTTTTATTTTGTTGTTTTATTGGGGTTGTAAGCTCTAGTTTTGCAGATGAAAAAACTACTTATGGCCTTCATGAAAAGGTTCAAATTATGGACTTAAATGGCATGATA
>CALYQH010000069.1 GCA_945283395.1 uncultured Ventosimonas sp.
CATCTACTAATAAGTTTCGCCATTTTAAATCATTGTGGGCAAAATTATGGTCGTGCATTTTTCGGGTATTTTTAGCCAGTTGTAAACTAATATTGTTTACCCAATGATAATCATGTAAGAGCGGGTCATGGTTGATGACTCTTTGAGCTAGGTCGATAGTATTGGGAATTTCTTTAGTAATCATTGCTCCTCTGACAAAAAAACCTTTATCTCTTTCGAGTCCAGAAGCAACTAGTTCAGCTGTAGGAATACCCCATTTTCTGAAGCGTTGCATATTTTGCCATTCATTTTTGATACGTGGTTTACCAAGTACTTTACGAATGCCTTTGCCTGCATCCCAGTAGCGTTTCACGTAGTAACGAATGGCGTTAATCTCAATACGAATAACTTCTGAAACTCTATCTTTTGTTATGCGTTCACCTTGTAAGGAAAAAACTGCATCGAGACTACCAAAAACTGGTGCTAAGTTTTGATAATCAGGATTTAATTTCCACTGTGCCATTATTAAATTGCCTCACCATAACGTTGTTTACGTTTGTAAAGTTTTGCTGCTTTTTTTTCTAGCGATAGCAAAAGTTGTTTTTCCTCCCGAAAGATTTGTTTGAGAGGTTGTTGGAAATAGATAACTAGAAAACGCCATAAATCACGGCTAGTTAAGCCAATTTCTAATACTGAAAAATATAAAGCGGCTAGATCTTTATTACGCCAGCGGGTAGGTAATTTATGGTGAAGTTGGGCTCTATGTAAGTCTATGATAGATAACTTAAAATGTTCAGCACTAATATTTTGATCGGTATGGAGTAAGAAGTGGCAAATATAGCAATCACGATGGTTAATTCCGGCGCGGTGCATTTTCCCTACCATTTCTGCTACTTGTTTAATAAGGGCCCATTTTAAAGAAGGTTTAGGAGGTTGGTTAGGCCAGTTTAATGCGAAATCTTCTAAACTGATTGTTGGAGCAAGTTCTTCTGTAATAATAAAGGAGTATTGTTTAGCTGGATTATTACCTTTTTGACCAAAAGCAACTGCTGTCATAGTATCTACGCCAATACTATGAAGCTTTTTGATGGCTGCTAATTCTTGGGCAGCTCCTAGTACAGGAAGTTTGGCGGTAATAAGATTTTTGAGGATTTCTTGCCAACCTATGCCTCTATGTATTTTTACAAAATAACCTTTACCTGCTATTTCTGTACGTAAGGTTTTCCGGCCACTAAGTTCTCGATAAATTTTACCTTGTAATTTTTCCACTTCTAGAAAAGGATCTAAGTTAGCCCATAAGCTTTTAAAAGGTTCTGCTAATTCTAATCTCATGGGGTAGTTCCTAAAATAATATCGGCAGCCTTGGATGGCATGCTATATATATCGGCATTTTCTGCAAAGGTTAATCCATTTTGTTGCCATCTTTGCCGAGCAGTTTTGTCTGTAAGCATAGTGGCTAAAGCTTGGTTAAGGCTTGTTTGTTGGAATGGACTAGTGATTACGATGCCACAGTCTGCTTCTTGAATATAATGGGCATAGCCACACACATCTTTTACGAAGACTGGTAGACCTGCTACCATAGCTTCTAATAAGATAGTGCCAGTATTTTCATTATAAGCAGGATGAATAAGTATATCTGCGCCTAGTAGAAAACGGGGAATATCATCTCTTCCTTTTAAAATTTGAACTTGGTTAGATAAGCCTAGTTTTTTGATAGTAAGAATAAAATTTCTTAGTTCGTCTTGTCCTATAACTATTAGTTTAGTTTGCTTTTTTAGCTGATCTGGTAAGCTAGCTAAAGCTTTTAATGTTCTATCTAAGCCTTTGGTTTTAAAACCCGAACCAATTTGCATCATTAACAGCTGATCGTCTGTTAAGTTGAATTCTTGTCGAAATGCTGCTCTTATTTCAGCAGCATTAGCAGGTGCCTTGCGATCAGTGGCGATACCCGGTGGTAGCAGATGGAATCGCTGCTCTGGGGTTTGGTAATGTTTAATAAAAAGAGGTTGTTGTAGGGCTGAAATCATTAAAATTTGAGTTTTGGAGTTGCTATCAAATACCGCTTTCTCATATTGATAAAAGTGCTTATAACGGTTAGTTTTTGTGTAAAAACTGTGTCTTAAATTTTGTGCTTTATCTTCAAAACAGGGGTCAGCAGCATAATAGATGTCAAGGTCAGGCATTTTATTAAAGCCTATTATTTTATCTACAGGACGAGTTATTAGATCGGCTTTAACCCATGCCGTAAATTTTTTATTACGGTTATGGTTAAATATAGCCTTAACAGGCACTATAAGCACTTCGAAACCTTGAGGAATCTCTCCTTGCCAGATCATGGTATAAACCCGAATGTGATGTCCACGTTTTTGGCACTCCTGTGCAATGCGCATAAAGTCACGCTGTAACCCTCCAAAAGGAAAGTATTTGTACAGGATAAAAGCTAACTGCATGGGTACTCCTCTAAGCTACTCTTCTAGAAAAGTATTTTAATGCAGATAAGTTCTTTTGTGTGGATAAATATGAAGTTTGTTTTAGAAGGTGTAACTTATTCTTTCTAAATTAAAATGAGTTAGCTAACGGGTTGTTTTAGAATGAATAATAGAGTTTTTAAAAGTATAATAAGCAGTCAGTTAGTATTCTAGGTATAATAAGAAACCTTATTGTTAAGTATTATTATTTGTTTAGTTTGTTATATATCTAATAGGGTAATAATCTATTGTTTTTATATATGAGTGAACATTAGGAGATTGTATAAAATGCCAAGCCATCGAGATTGTGCTAATGCTATTCGAGCATTAAGTATGGACGCTATTCAAAAAGCTAATAGTGGACACCCTGGTGCTCCAATGGGAATGGCTGATATTGCAGAGATGCTATGGCGTGGTTTTTTAAAACATAATCCTTTGAATCCAAATTGGGTTAATCGTGACCGTTTTATATTATCTAATGGTCATGGTTCTATGTTACTTTATTCCTTATTACATCTTTCTGGCTATGATTTATCTATCAATGATCTGAAAAACTTTAGACAATTACATTCTCGTACCCCTGGTCATCCTGAGTACGGTTATACAGTGGGTATAGAAACTACAACAGGACCGTTAGGCCAAGGTATTGCTAATGCAGTGGGAATGGCGTTAGCAGAAAAGATTCTAGCTGCCCAATTTAATAAACCAGAATTTCCTGTAGTAGACCATTATACCTATAGCTTTTTAGGCGATGGCTGTCTTATGGAGGGTGTATCTCATGAGGCTTGCTCATTAGCAGGTACTTGGCAATTAGGTAAGTTGATAGCTTTTTATGATAATAATGGTATTTCTATCGATGGAAAAGTAGAAGGTTGGTTTACAGATGATACGGCCTTACGGTTTGAATCCTATGGGTGGCAAGTCATTCGTAATGTAAATGGCCATGATGCAGAAGAGATAAAAATGGCCATTGAAACGGCTCGCGCTGAAACCACTAAGCCTACCCTTATATGTTGTAAGACTATTATAGGTTTTGGTGCACCAAATAAACAGGGTACAGAAAGTGTTCATGGAGCTGCGCTGGGTGAGACAGAAATCGCCGCTGCACGGGTAGAATTGAATTGGCCTCATGCTCCTTTTGAAATTCCGCCTGCAATTTATACTGCTTGGGATCATAAAAATACCGGGACTGAAGCAGAAAAAGCATGGAATACGTTATTTGAGGAATATAAAAAACAATTTCCTGAATTAGCTTCTGAATTAATGCGTCGTCTTTGCCATCAAGTGCCAGAAGATTTTGTTAGTAAGGCAGATCAATATATAGTGGACATAGCTCATAAAGGTGAAACGATAGCTAGTCGTAAAGCTAGTCAAAATGCTTTGAATGCTTACGGTCCATTATTACCCGAACTATTGGGAGGCTCAGCTGATTTGGCAGGTTCTAATTTAACTTTATGGAAAGGTTGTAAAGGTATTGGTGCCGATGACGCTGCGGGTAACTATATATTTTACGGGGTGCGTGAATTTGGTATGAGTGCTATCATGAATGGCATTGCATTGCATGGTGGTTTTATTCCTTATGGTGCTACTTTTCTTATTTTTATGGAATATGCTCGTAATGCTGTGCGTATGTCTGCTTTAATGAAGCAGAAAGTTATTTATGTATTTACCCATGACTCCATTGGTTTAGGGGAAGATGGTCCTACACATCAACCAGTTGAGCAGCTAGCTAGCTTGCGGTTAACACCTAATTTAGATACATGGCGTCCCTGTGATGCAGTAGAATCTGCAATGGCTTGGAAGGTGGCATTAGTTCGAGAAGATGGGCCTAGTGCTTTAGTGTTTTCTCGGCAAAATTTACCACATCAAGCTCGTACTGATGAGCAAATAGCTAATATTGCAAAAGGAGGCTATGTGCTAAAGAATTGTGTTGGTATGCCGGATTTAATATTATTAGCTACTGGTTCGGAAGTTCATTTAGCAGTGCAGGCGTGTGGGGTATTAACAGCGCAAGGGAAAAAAGTAAGGGTAGTTTCTATGCCTGCTACTAGCGTTTTCGATCGTCAGGAGGCTTCTTATAAAGAAGCTGTGTTACCCAGTCAAGTAACTGCTAGGGTGGCTATTGAGGCAGCCCATGTAGATTTTTGGTATAAGTATGTAGGTTTAGCTGGGCGGGTTGTGGGGATGACCAGTTATGGAGAGTCGGCACCTGCTGCTTTATTGTTTGAAGAGTTTGGCTTTACTGTTGACAATGTAGTTGCAGTAGCTAATCAACTGGTTTAGTAGTAAATAAAGAGTAAAAAAGGTAGCTAATCATGCATGTGTTAAAAATGGTCGATCTTGATTTAATGGGTAAAACTGTATTGATCCGCGAAGATCTTAATGTGCCTATTAAAGATGGTAATATAACAAGTGATGCTAGACTACAAGCGTCAATTCCTACTATTAGGCTGGCATTAGAAAAAGGTGCCGCCGTTATTGTTTGTTCTCACCTTGGTCGACCCGAAGAAGGAGTTTTTTCTTCCGAAGATAGTTTAGCTCCTATTGCTGACTATCTTACTAAAGCATTGGGGCAAGCAGTCCCTCTCATATCAAATTATTTAACACAGGCTGTGCAAGTGAAAGTGGGCGAAGTGGTGTTACTGGAAAATGTCCGCTTTAATAAAGGTGAGAAAAAAGATAATGATGAACTTGCTAAGAAATATGCAGCGCTTTGTGATGTTTTTATAATGGATGCTTTTGGAACAGCCCACAGAGCTCAAGCCTCTACGCATGGAGTGGCTAAATTTGCTAAAGTTGCCGCCGCAGGGCCACTATTAAGTGCAGAATTAGAGGCTTTATCTAAAGCTTTATCTAATCCTGCCCTACCTATGGCTGCTATTGTAGGTGGCTCTAAGGTTTCTACTAAGTTAGAGGTGTTAAATTCATTATCTCATATTTGTGATAGGCTCATAGTAGGGGGAGGTATTGCCAATACTTTTTTAGCAGCAGCAGGTTTGCCAGTAGGTCGTTCTTTATACGAAGCAGAATGGATAACTACTGCTAAGCAAATAACGGAACTAGTTTTTGTTCCTCTCCCGGTTGATGTGGTAGTTGCAAAAACTTTTGCAGCAGACGCAGTTGCTACCATTAAAAGCGTAAAGGATGTTGTAGAAGATGATATGATATTGGATATTGGTCCTGAGACAGCAAGCTATTTTGCTGAGTTGTTAGCAAAATGTAAAACTATCGTTTGGAATGGGCCAGTAGGTGTGTTTGAATTCGCGCAATTTGCTAAAGGCACCCAAGTATTGGCTATGGCTGTGGCTGATAGTGAAGCTTTTTCAATAGCTGGTGGTGGCGATACATTAGCTGCTATAGATAAATTTGGGGTTGCCGAACAAATTTCCTATATTTCTACGGGGGGTGGCGCTTTTTTAGAGTTTGTTGAAGGTAAAGTTTTACCCGCAGTGGCTATATTAGAGCAAAGAGCTAAAGTAAGTAATGGTTATTAGTAAAGTAGTAATTGATTAATCAGTATTTATTAATAATTGTATTGAGTTACTTTTTTAAATCATGTTTGTTTAGAAGATAATGCTATGTTATAACTCATTGATTTGACATCAATGTTGTTAGAGGATTTAGTTAGAAGATTAAATAACCTAAAGAAATCTAATTAATTGGCAGAATTATTACTATGGTAGAGGGTGTTATTTAACAAGACAGACTTGTTATGTTAGCGAGGAGCTACATTAGCTTATTGACTTGCTACAAAAAGTAGAGAATGACACATGAATAAAAGGTTAAAGGCTTTTATATTGATAATTGGTAGTCAACTATTCATGAGCTGTAGCTCGCATGATTCTGCTTCTGGACCTATCGCATTGCCTCATCATTGGATATGTGACAATGGTGTATCAGTTGATTGGTTATTTGAAGATAGTGCTAGCACAAAGATGCAACTTCGTATAGATGATACTAATAAGCATTATATACTTTATAAAATATATGTAACCGAGAAAGGCACGCTTTTTTCCAATGGTGAATTAGCGTTTCGCCTTCAAGAGCAGTCAGGTTTATTATTTTGGGCCAACAATGATGATATTATTGGTAACCATTGTACTGGTAATTGAGTTATAGAAAAAGTTTAGACGTTAGGAGAAAAAGTAAAATGGCACTTATAAGTATGAGGCAAATGCTAGATCATGCTGCAGAGTTTGGTTATGGTATACCTGCTTTTAATGTGAATAATTTAGAGCAAATGCGTGCCATTATGGAGGCAGCAGCTAAAACTGATTCTCCAGTAATAGTGCAAGCCTCGGCTGGCGCGAGAAAATATGCTGGCGCGCCTTTTTTACGTCATTTGATTTTAGCTGCGGTAGAAGAGTTTCCTAATATTCCTATTGTCATGCATCAGGACCATGGGGCGAGCCCTGTTGTTTGTCAGCGTTCAATTCAGTTGGGATTTTCATCAGTTATGATGGATGGTTCTTTGGCTGAAGATGGTAAAACCCCGACTGATTATGACTACAATGTAAAAGTAACCCAACAAACAGCTTATATGGCTCATTCCTGTGGCGTTTCTGTGGAAGGAGAATTAGGCTGTTTAGGCAGTTTAGAAACAGGTAAGGCAGGTGAAGAGGATGGGGTTGGAGCTAAAGGAACATTAGACCATAGTCAGTTGCTGACAGATCCTGAAGAAGCAGCAAGGTTTGTTAAAGCCACCGAGGTTGATGCATTGGCTATTGCTATAGGTACCAGCCATGGTGCTTATAAGTTTACTAAACCACCTACTGGAGATACTTTATCCATTAGCCGAATTAAGGAAATTCATGCCCGTATTCCTAATACACATTTAGTAATGCATGGTTCAAGTTCGGTGCCACAAGAATGGTTAAAAGTAATTAATGAATTTGGTGGACAAATTCCCGAAACTTATGGTGTACCAGTTGAGGAAATTGTCGAAGGAATCAAACATGGAGTACGTAAAGTTAATATAGACACTGATCTAAGGTTAGCCTCCACAGGTGCAATTCGCCGCTTTATGGCTCAAAATCCAAGTGAGTTTGATCCTCGTAAA
>CALYQH010000070.1 GCA_945283395.1 uncultured Ventosimonas sp.
ACCAGAAAAATCTTGTAATGCCATGGTCAAGGCATGACGCATTTCAAGATCTAAATGGTTAGTAGGTTCATCTAATAATAATATATTAGGTTTTTGCCAAGCAATGAGTGCTAATGCCAGACGAGCTTTTTCACCACCGAAAAATTAATTATTGGTTCATCACAGCGATCACCTTTAAAGTCGAAGCCTCCTAAGAAGTTACGTAGCTCTTGTTCTCTTTCTTGTGGGGCGATGCGCTGCAAATGCAATAAAGGACTAGCATTATTATCTAATGCGTCAAGCTGATGTTGAGCAAAGTAGCCGATAGCTAAGTTTTCACCTTGGCTAATATAGCCACTGATAAGCGGTAATTGACCTGCTAAGGTTTTTATTAAAGTGGATTTACCTGTGCCATTTGGGCCTAATAAACCTATTCTTGCGCCAGGCATTATTTGTAATTTTACAGCGGATAATACAACTTTATGGGTATATCCTAGGTTGGCTTCGCGTAATCCTAATAGAGGGCTAGAGGTTTTATTAGCTTCTCTAAAGTTAAAATGAAAAGGTGAATCTATGTGTGCAGGTGCTAGATTCTCTAATTTTTCTAACGCTTTAATGCGACTTTGTGCTTGTCTTGCTTTAGTAGCTTTTGCTTTGAAACGGCTAATAAAGCTTTCCATGTGCGCACGTTGTGCTTGTTGTTTTTCATAGGCTTGTTGCTGTTGTGCTAAACGTTCAGCGCGAACGTTTTCAAAAGCTGAATAACCTCCTTTGTAGAGCAGCAGCTGTTGTTGTTCTAAATGTACTATGTGATCTACTACAGCATCTAAGAAGTCTCTATCATGGGAGATGAGAATTAAGGTACCCTGATAGTTTTTTAACCATTCTTCGAGCCAGATAATGGTATCTAGGTCTAAATGGTTAGTAGGTTCATCTAATAAGAGTAGCTCAGATGGACACATTAATGCCTGTGCAAGATTAAGGCGCATTTGCCAGCCACCAGAAAAATAGTTAACTGGTTGGGTCATTTCTTCATTAGCAAAGCCTAAACCCGCTAGTAACTTTCTAGCCCGAGCATCAGCGCTATAACCATTAGCATTATCCCATGCCGCATGCAGTTGAGCTAATGCGTGATCATCTTGAGAGGCCTCAGCAGCAATAAGCTTTTGCTGAATATCTATCAAATGGGTATCACCTGCTAACACGTAGTCAACAGCTAGTTTGTTGTGCTCCTCAATTTCCTGACGCATATAAGCAATGCGCCAATCTTTAGGGATATAGAGTTCCCCGCCATCTTGGCTTAGCTGGCCAGTTAATAGTGCAAAAAGACTAGATTTCCCCGCCCCATTAGCCCCTATTAAGCCAATTTTTTGGCTAGGGTAAAGCGTGAGGTTAGCATTATTTAATAATACTTGTGGGCCACGTTGTAGCTTGATATGTTCTAATTTAATCATAATGGCGCGGAGTTTAGCAGAATAATTGCTTAAATTAATAGTAATTTGCAGATAACTAGTAGCTATAACAGCTAGTTTAATTATTTCACAAGCAAAATCTTTACTAAAAGGCGAAACAGAATATAGATGCTAAAAATTTGTGCGCTTAGTAAAAGCTTTACTTAAATTTGGCAAATTAATGTTAAAATCCATCACTTAACTACTTGATAATGAGGTGGTCATGTTCCCCTTTGCAATTGCTCCTTCTATTCTATCTGCTGATTTTGCTTGTTTAGGTAAAGAGGTAGAAACGGTATTAGAAGCAGGAGCTAATATAGTGCATTTCGATGTAATGGATAACCATTATGTCCCTAATTTAACGATTGGCCCTATGGTTTGTAAAGCGCTTCGTAACTATGGCATTAGTGCTCCTATAGATGTGCATTTAATGGTAAAACCTGTTGATCGTATAATAGGTGATTTTATTGAGGCGGGGGCTACTTATATTACTTTTCATCCTGAGGCATCTGAACATATAGATAGATCTTTACAACTTATCAAAGATGGAGGCTGTAAAACAGGCTTGGTCTTTAATCCAGCTACCTCTTTAGAGGCTGTTAAGTATGTCTTAGATAAAGTAGATATGATTCTATTGATGAGTGTTAATCCCGGGTTTGGTGGTCAACAGTTTATTCCTAAGACATTAGATAAGTTAAGAGAAGCGCGCGCTTTAATAGAAGCCTCTGGTTTGGCTATTAGATTGGAAATAGATGGTGGAGTGAATATCAAAAATATTGCGCAAATTGCTGCCGCAGGAGCTGACACTTTTGTCGCTGGTTCAGCTATTTTCAATAGCACTAACTATCAGCAAACTATTACAGCCATGCGTAATGAATTAGCTAACGTGGTAACCATATGAGTATTTTGAATTCTTATTATAGTGGTGGCTATCCTAAATTAGTAATGTTTGATTTAGATGGTACCTTAGTAGATACAGCTCCAGATATAGCTAGAGCAGTTAATATAGCATTAACACAGTTAGCTTTACCTACCGTAAGTGAAGATAAAGTAAGGTTGTGGTTAGGTAATGGCGCTGATATGTTAATTAGGCGTGCGCTTACCGATGGTGATGATAGTAAAACTTTAAACCAAGCATTGTGGGATAAAGCCTTAACAGCTTTATTAGCGGTGTATCCTTATCATCATGAGGCAGGTTATGTCTATGCAGGAGTAAAACCTTATTTAGAATTCTTGGCTAAGCAAGCCATTAAAATGGCGGTAGTCACTAATAAGCCTATTGCTTTTGTTGAACCTTTATTGCAAGAATTGGGACTAGCTGATAATTTTTCTTGGTTGGTTGGAGGCGGTAGCTTACCGCATAAGAAGCCAGCTCCAGAACCATTGCTTTATGTCTTAGAAAAAGCAGTAATCAGTGCTGATCAGGCCTTGTTTGTTGGAGACTCCCGTAATGATGTACAAGCGGCTAAGGCAGCTAACGTTCCTTGTGCTGCGTTAACCTATGGTTATAATCATGGCAAGCCTATTGCTATTGAGCAGCCCACTTGGATAATTGATGATTTGCGTGAACTTATATAAAGTTTTTGTTAACAAGCTCTTGATTATCCAAGCGCAGTGAGTTACTGTAATAAATCTACTAGTTATCTTTTTTATAGGGATCAGACGAAGTGGTAAGTAAAAACACATTGTGGATAAAGGTTGTTAAAGCTTGGGGTCGTTGGCGCTGGCGCGCCTAGCTATCGACGGCTGATTACAGCTATTATGTTTGCCATTTAGTGTTTTTAAACTTATTATGAGGTTTGATCATGACTCCCCAACAATTTGCAGCCTTAGCTCAGCAGGGATACAATCGTATCCCTGTAGCAGAAAAGACTTTAGCTGATTTTGATACCCCCCTTTCTATTTATTTAAAATTGGCAGATGCCCCTAACACCTTTCTTTTAGAATCTGTACAAGGAGGGGAAAAATGGGGGCGTTATTCTATTATTGGATTACCTGCTCAGACAGTAGTTAGAGTAAGAGGATATAAGGTAGAAGTTTTTACTGATAATAGACTAGTACAAAACCTTGAGGTGGAAGATCCTTTAGATTTTGTTGAAAAATTTAAAAATTCTTATAAAGTGGCGCCTGTTAACGGGCTGCCTCGTTTCAATGGTGGTTTAGTAGGTTACTTTGGTTATGATTGTGTTCGTTATGTTGAAAAAAGACTAGGAACTTGTCCGAACCCTGATCCAATAAATACCCCTGATATTTTATTATTAGTTGCCGATAAAGTAGTGGTATTCGATAATTTAGCGGATACCTTACATTTTATTATTTTAGCAGATCCCGAGCAGCCACAAGCTTTAGAGAAAGCTAAACAAGAAATAAAACAGTTAACCACTAAACTACGTCAGCCGGTTTTCCCTCGCCCTGGGCTAGATCTTAATATTCTAGCTACGGAAGAACTTAATTATACAGCAAGTTTTACTCAGCAAAATTATCAGCAAGCGGTAGCTACTATTAAGGAATATATAAGGGCTGGGGATTGTATGCAGGTAGTCCCTTCACAGCGTATGTCAGTAGGCTTCAATGCAGCTCCTATTGATTTGTATAGAGCGTTACGTTGTTTTAACCCTACCCCCTATATGTATATTTTTAATTTTAATGATTTTCATGTAGTAGGTAGCTCACCTGAAGTATTAGCCAGAGTTGAGGATGGGTTGATAACTGTACGGCCTATTGCAGGTACAAGGCCGCGTGGTAAGACTGACGAGGAAGATAGCAGGTTAGAAAAAGAGCTATTAAGTGATGCTAAAGAGTTAGCAGAACATCTTATGCTTATTGATTTAGGTCGTAATGATGTTGGCCGAGTAGCAACCACAGGAACAGTTAAAGTAACTGAGCAAATGATTATAGAGCGTTATTCTAATGTAATGCATATTGTCTCAAATGTAACCGGGCAACTTCGCAAGGAATTCACCGCAATAGATGCGTTAAAAGCTATTTTACCAGCAGGCACTTTATCGGGAGCGCCCAAAATTAGGGCAATGGAAATTATTGATGAGCTTGAACCGGTGAAACGTGGTATTTATGGTGGAGCAGTAGGCTACCTAGCTTGGAATGGTAATATGGATACCGCTATTGCTATCCGTACAGCCGTTATTAAAAATGGTCAATTACATGTTCAAGCAGGGGGTGGTATAGTGGCTGATTCATTGCCGCGGTTGGAGTGGGAAGAAACACTCAATAAACGTAAAGCGATGTTCAAAGCTGTTTTGCTGGCTGAACATAATGCCAAAAATAAGTAAAGGAGCCATGCTATGTTATTAATGTTAGATAATTATGATTCCTTTACTTATAACTTAGTTC
The DNA here is from genome assembly GCA_945283395.1 of uncultured Ventosimonas sp. GTDB lineage: Bacteria > Pseudomonadota > Gammaproteobacteria > Pseudomonadales > Pseudomonadaceae > Entomomonas. The sequence goes on from CALYQH010000070.1 coordinate 4,782, forward strand.
AGTATTTTGGAGAATTAGGGGTAGAAGTTAAGGTAGTACGTAATGATGAAACTTCGGTTGATGAACTGGTCAAGCTTAATCCTGAGCGTATAGTGATTTCTCCTGGACCTTGTACCCCCAATGAGGCAGGTATTTCTTTGCAGGTAATAAAATATTTTGCTGGAAAGCTGCCTATTCTAGGGGTTTGTTTAGGACATCAATGCATTGGGCAATTATTTGGTGGCAAGGTAATACTTGCTAGAGAGCCTATGCATGGCAAAATGAATGCTATTTATCATCAACAGCAAGGAGTATTTGAAGGATTGAAAAATCCTCTATCGGTGACCCGTTATCATTCGTTAGTAGTGGCGCAAGAGAACTTACCTGATTGTTTAGAGGTAACTGCTTGGACACAAAAGAGCGATGGAACGACAGATGAAATCATGGGATTAAGACATAAAACATTGATGGTTGAAGGGGTACAGTTTCATCCTGAATCTATCTTGAGTGAACAAGGCCATGAGATGTTGGCTAACTTTTTAAAACAGCAGGGAGGTAAACGCTAATGGATATTAAACAGGCGCTTAGTCGTATTGTTAATCAATTAGATTTAACTACAGAAGAGATGCAAGCAGTCATGCATCAAATAATGACAGGGGGTTGTACTGACGCTCAAATAGGGGCCTTTATGATGGGCTTGCGGATGAAAAGCGAAACTATTGAAGAAATAGTGGGTGCAGTACTAACCATGCGCAAGTTAGCAGTTAAAGTACCGCTTGGTGACATTGATAAAGTAGTAGATGTCGTGGGAACGGGCGGTGATGGGGCTAATATTTTTAATGTGTCATCAGCTTCTGCTTTTGTTGCTTCAGCGGCTGGAGTAAGAGTTGCCAAACATGGTAATAGAGGTGTCTCAAGTAACTCAGGAAGTGCGGATTTATTAGAAGCCGCCGGTATTTATCTACATTTAACTCCTGAGCAAATAGCACGCTGCATAGAGGTGATAGGGTTAGGCTTTATGTTTGCTCAAGATCATCATAAAGCAATGAGTTATGCGGCTGTGCCTCGTAAGGAGTTAGGATTAAGGACATTATTTAATATATTAGGGCCATTAACTAATCCAGCTGATGTTAAACACCATGCTATTGGTGTATTTAATCAAGCACTTTGTCGGCCTATAGCAGAAGTGTTAAAAAGATTGGGCAGTAAGCATGCTTTAGTGTGTCATTCCAAAGATGGCTTGGATGAGTTTAGTCTAGCTTCTGCTACTTATGTAGCTGAACTTAAAGACGGTGAGGTAATAGAGTATTGGTTAGAACCAGAACAGGTGGGCGTAAGAGGGCAAACCTTAGCAGGTTTAACGGTACAAAATGCTAAACAATCTGTTGAACTTATTAAAGATGCCTTAGGTGGTCGCCATACCGATTCAGGGAAAAAAGCGGCAGAAATGATTATTTTAAATACCGCTCCTGTGCTGTATGCGGCTGATTATACAACTAGTTTAAAAGAGGCTGTCCAATTAGCTCAAGATGCTATTTTTAGTGGGGTAGCGCTGGATAAAATGCGCGAGTTAGCTGCTTTTACCCAAATATATAAGCAGGAGAACGAGGGATGAGTTTACCCACTATTTTAGAGAAGATTATTGCTCGTAAGTCTGAGGAGGTAGCAGAGCGCTCTGCTAAAAACCCGTTAGCCATTTTACAACAGGCAGTTAAACAAGCTTCTCCTATTAGGGGATTTGCTCGTACTTTAATGGCAAAAGCGGCTAGTAAACAACCTGCTATTATTGCCGAAATAAAAAAGGCATCACCAAGTAAAGGAATTATTAGAGAAGCTTTTTACCCTGCCAAGATAGCCAAAAGTTATCAAATAGGTGGGGCTTGTTGCCTTTCTGTCTTAACCGATAAAGATTTTTTTCAAGGTTGTGAAGACTATTTGCAACAGGCTCGTAATGCTTGCCATTTACCAGTATTACGCAAAGATTTTGTGATAGATCCTTATCAAGTTATTGAATCTCGCGCAATAGGTGCCGATGGTATTTTATTAATAGTAGCTGCACTTACTAATAGCCAGATGCAGGAGCTAGAGGACGTAGCTAAAGAATTACAGTTAGATGTATTAGTAGAGGTTCATGATCAACATGAATTAGCAAGGGCATTAACTTATTTAACTACCCCTTTAGTGGGTATTAATAATCGTAATTTGCATAATTTCACCGTGAATTTACAAACTACTTTAGATTTGTATCGGCAAATTCCAAAGGATAAGTTAGTGGTTACAGAGAGTGGTATTTTAACTCAGCAAGATGTAGAAGTTATGTTAGCAAACGGTATTTATAGTTTTCTAATAGGCGAGGCCTTTATGAGGGCAGATAATCCTGGCCAGCAATTGCAAGATTTTTTTAAGCTGGCCAACCGCTAACCTGTTTTGTTGGCATGGTTTATGGTGCTTAACGAGTGCCAAAAACTACTATGTTTCTTCCCGTAACACTAATCAGCCCTTGGTCTTCCATTTCTTTTAGCACTCTGCCAACCATTTCTCTTGAACAGCCTGAT
>CALYQH010000071.1 GCA_945283395.1 uncultured Ventosimonas sp.
AATTTGACCATTAATAGTGATACTTTCTGTGATAGCTTGTTTTAATCGTTCCCTTTCTATTTCGTCTTCAATTCTTAAAGATACGCCTATATGCATTGTTTGGGGCATATAAACTAAGTAATGGGAAGGTAGAGAGAGTTGCGTGGTTAATCTAGCGCCTTTAGTCCCTATAGGGTCTTTAGTTACTTGAACAACAAGGCTCTGGCCCTCTTTTATCAGCTTGGTAATATCTTGTTCTTGAGGGTGTTCGCTATTTTGATCAGTTAATTCAGCTACATGTATAAAGGCAGCCCTTTCTAAGCCAATATCTATGAAGGCTGCTTGCATACCAGGTAATACTCTAATAACTTGTCCTTTATAAATATTACCAACAATGCCACGTTTTAATGACCGTTCGAGATGGATTTCTTCTAAAGTACCATTATCTACAAAAGCTACTCTAGTTTCCATCGGAGTAACATTAATAAGAATTTCAGTACTCATAATTGAACCTTGCTCGATTTAGTAATGGACAAAATATTTACTTGGCTGAGAATAGATAGCATTATGCAAAAAGAAAGACCAAAAGTCTCTTTGCGTTTGTTCAAGGTAACTGGTAATTAATTCGGTTATAGTATAATCCCTTGTTTGGATTGTTGATAATAGTGTTTTGTTGATAGTGGCCATTATCTCTTGAAAAGAAAATGCTATATGCCTAAATAGCTTTTGCTGACGCGAATAATTGCAGTTAAAAAGAAGGCGTATCATTAGTTAACCTTCATACGTATTCTTAAAGCCCTTAAGGCAGCAGCTAACCAAGGCCAAATAAGAGTACTAGTAATAATAGGTGTTACATAATCCCAAATACTTAGTTTGCTAGGATAAATTCCTGTTAAAGTATATATCCATAACTGTAATAATTGAGCAAAAATAAGAATTACTCCAATAATCATCATTTGAGTTAGAATAGGCTGTGGTCTAATTTTATGACTAAAAAGCAAGCTAATATAGGTAATAATAACCAATACTAGGGCGTTTTGGCCTAATAGGCTATTAACCATAACATCTAATAAAATGCCAAAAAACCAAGCGGCTAAAAGACTAACTCTATGGGGTAGAGCGAGCGACCAATAAATAAAAAATAAGGCAACCCATAAAGGTCGGATAGACATTAACGAATGAGGAATAGGAGTAATACTAAGTAATAAAGCAACTAATAAACTTGTCCATATTACCCAGTCGCCAGTTAGCTGATGTCCACTCATGGTGCAGCCTCTTGTTTGGTGATTGTAGCTGGTTCATTAACAACTGTTTGATTTTTTGTTGGAGTTAAATGCTGTTGTACAGAAGTAAAAATTAATAATACATAACGGCTTCGATTCAATGCTGCTGTGGGTTTTGCGTAAACGGTGGCAAAAGGTGTGGCATTATTATGGCTAACATGACTAATTATAGCAACAGGATAGCCAGCCGGGAAATGGCCGCCTAAACCAGAGCTAACCAACAAGTCGCCTTGTTTGATGTCTTCGTTCTCAGGAACAAAGCGCACTTCTAATAAGTCTTCACCAGTGCCTGATGCAATAGCTCGTAGCCCATTACGATTGACTACGATAGGTATACTATGGGTGGTATCGGTAATAAGTAGAATCCAAGCACTATGTGGCATTACCTCTACTACTTGGCCCATAATACCTTTAGCATCAAGTACAGGTTGACCTATAAATACCCCATCATCACTACCTTTATCAATTAAGTAACGGAAGGTATTAGGGTTAGGGTCTATTCCTATTAGTTCACTTACCGCTACCTTTTCATCTACTAAAGTAGAGGAATTTAATAATTCTCTAAGCCGCACATTTTGTTCTGTCAGAGCGGCTAGTTTTTGTAATTTTTGTTCTAACAATAATGATTCAGCTTTGAGCCGTTCATTCTCCACCAATAATTCGCTATGACTTGAAAATTGTTCTTGTATAGTATTCCAAACTTTATTAGGTATATTGGTGAAACTATAAAGTTGGCTGGTTACAATACCTATTTGTTTTCGAACAGGTTTCAAAACGGCAAAACGCGCATCTACTACCATGGCAATTATAGATAAAATAACCAAAGCCATAGCGCGTGTTATTAAGGAAGGACCTCTTGGGAATAGTGACTTAATAGTAATTCCCCTATCTATAAATAGAGAATATTAATACATTACATCAAGCACATAATGGTTAACATTATGTACTTGCGAATATTTTTATGGGTTAGTAGATAATAAATCCATTGCGTGACGATCTATCATTTCAAGTAATTTCCCACCACCGCGGGCTACACAAGTTAAAGGGTCTTCTGCTACTATTACAGGCAGTCCCGTTTCTTGCGAAATTAATTTATCTAGATCACGTAATAAAGCACCACCACCAGTCAAGACTAAACCACGTTCAGCAATATCTGCGGCTAACTCAGGGGGAGACTGTTCTAAAGCACTTTTGACGGCTTGTACAATAGTAGCTAAAGATTCTTGTAAAGCTTCCAATACTTCAGCAGATGATAAGGTAAATGAGCGTGGGATACCTTCGGCAAGATTGCGTCCTCTTACTTCTATCTCCCGCACTTCGCCATTGGGATCAGGATACGCTGAGCCTATTTGTTGTTTAATGTGTTCAGCAGTTGATTCACCTATTAGACTACCATAATTACGTCTTACATAAGTCACGATAGCTTCATCGAATCTATCACCACCTAATCGTACAGATTCGGCATAAACAACACCATTTAAAGAAATAAGGGCGATTTCAGTCGTACCTCCACCTATATCTATCACCATAGAACCACGAGCTTCTTCTACAGGTAGACCTGCTCCTATTGCAGCAGCCATTGGTTCTTCGATTAAATAGGCTTCTCTAGCCCCAGCGTGTAAAGCTGCATCTCTGATAGTGCGTCTTTCAACTTGTGTAGACTTGCAAGGAACACAAATAAGAATACGTGGGCTAGGAGGCAGTAAGCTTTTTTCATGTACTTTATTAATAAAGTACTCCAACATACTCTCACACACTTCAAAATCTGCTATTACGCCATCTTTCATAGGTCTAATGGCAGAAATATTTCCAGGCGTACGGCCAAGCATTTGTTTAGCCTCAGTCCCTACGGCCACAATAGTTTTTTGATTACCTTGGTGGCGAATAGCCACAACTGATGGCTCATTCAAAACAATACCGCGTTCCCTAATATAAACAAGTGTATTAGCGGTACCTAAGTCAATTGATAAGTCACTTGAGAATAAACCACGTAACTTTTTAAATACATGAAACATAAAAGTAAAAACTCTTGTTTTTAATTAAAAAGAATAATCTGTACAATAGATCATTAAATTGCAAAATAGAATCTATTCCAACTCCTATGCAATAGATTTAGCATAAGTAAGTTATTGTGATAGATTGTATTAAGTTTTGCATCATTTATATATGCGCAAATTGTATCCCATTTTGAAAAAATTATATATAGCTGGAGATGTTAATGGCACTTGAGCAAAAAGATGTCGAAAAAATAGCCCAATTAGCGGCGCTTAGGCTAAATGACAATGATTTAACAGAAACTACCGCAACGTTAAATGCCATTTTAAAGTTGGTTGATAATATGCAGGTAGTGGATACAAAGGAAGTTGAACCGTTAGCTCATCCGTTAGAAGCTATTCAAAGATTACGCCCTGATATGGTTACTGAGCAAAATCATCGGGATCAATATCAACAAATAGCCCCTGCAGTTAGCGATGGGCTTTATCTAGTACCTAAAGTCATTGATTAATAGAAAAGGGGCTGTTATATGCATCAGTTAACCTTAGCAAAGATATCTAAAGCTTTACTAGCAAAGCAATTTAGCTCGTTTGAAATTACTTCTTATTTATTGCAAAGAATTAACAAATTAGATCCACAGTTAAATAGTTTTATTACTGTCACTGAAGAGTTGGCGCTCGCTCAAGCAAAAGCAGCCGATGAAAGAAGAGCACAAGGTAAATATCATGAATTATTAGGTGTACCTATTGCTCATAAAGATTTATTCTGTACTGAAGGAGTATGTACTAGTTGTGGTTCAAAAATGTTAGCTAATTTTATAGCTCCTTATAATGCCACGGTAGTTCAAAAATTAATTAATACAGGTTGCGTAACCTTAGGAAAAACAAATCTTGATGAGTTTGCCATGGGTTCGTCCAGCGAAACAAGTTATTATGGTCCAGTTAAAAATCCTTGGGATTTAACTAGGGTTCCTGGTGGTTCGAGTGGTGGATCAGCCGTAGCCGTAGCCGCTAGATTAGTGCCAGCTACGACTGGAACCGATACTGGAGGGTCAATCAGGCAGCCATCGGCATTAACTGGAGTGACTGGTATTAAACCTACCTATGGGCGTGTTTCTCGGTGGGGAATGATTGCTTATGCCTCTAGTTTAGATCAAGGAGGACCTATTGCTAAAACAGCAGAAGATTGTGCCCTATTATTACAGGCAATGGCAGGCTTCGATCCAAAAGATTCGACAAGTATTAGCCAAGAGGTGCCAGATTACTACTCTCAACTAGACAAGAAAATAGCTGGACTTAAGATAGGTGTTCCAAAGGAGTTTTTTAGTGGCGGTTTGGATGTTCGCATTGAACAACGACTGCAAACAGCATTGCAAGAATTAGAAAAATTAGGTGCTGAAATTAAAGAAATTAGTTTGCCTAACCTTGAGCAGGCTATTTCTGCTTATTACGTTATTGCCCCGGCAGAGGCTTCTTCTAATTTATCCAGATTTGACGGGGTTCGCTTTGGCTATCGTTGTGAAAATCCTCGTGATTTACAAGATATGTATAGCCGTACAAGGACTGAAGGTTTTGGGGCAGAAGTAAGACGTCGTATATTGGTAGGTACTTATGCACTATCGGCTGGTTATTATGATGCTTATTATCTCAAAGCCTTAAAAATAAGGCGCTTAATAAAAAATGACTTTATGCAGGCTTTTGCAGGAGTTGATGTGATTTTTAGTCCTACTACGCCTAATCCAGCTTGGCAAATAGGAGAGAAAGTGGGTGATCCAGTTTCTCAGTATTTAGAGGATATTTACACCATTACAGCAAATTTAGTAGGTATTCCTGCTTTATCTATGCCAGTAGGTTTTGCGGACGGATTACCTGTTGGTGGGCAGTTATTAGCTCCTTATTTCGCTGAAGGATTATTACTTAATATTGCCCATCAATACCAACAAGTTACAGACTGGCATCGCCAAGTCCCTAATGGCTTCTAAGGAGTATAACTGATGCAATGGGAAATAGTGATAGGGTTAGAGATTCATACCCAACTTTCTACGACTTCTAAGATTTTTTCGGGTAGTAGTACAATTTTCGGCGCTGAACCAAATACCCAAGCTAGCTTAATAGATCTAGGTATGCCAGGCGTGTTACCGGTACTTAATGGTCAAGCAGTACGCATGGCCATTAAATTTGGTTTAGCAATAAATGCCCATATTGGCAAAACTAGCGTATTTGCTCGTAAAAACTATTTTTATCCCGATTTACCTAAAGGTTATCAGATCAGTCAATTTGAATTACCTATTGTGGGTAAAGGCCATTTAGATATAGCTTTGGAGGATGGAAGTGTAAAAAGGGTAGGTATTACTAGAGCACATCTTGAGGAGGATGCAGGTAAGAGTTTACATCATGATTTCCAAGGGATGAGTGGTATTGATCTTAATAGAGCAGGTACTCCTCTGTTAGAAATTGTTTCTGAGCCTGATATGCGTAGTGCTAAAGAGGCAGTCGCCTATGTAAGAGCCATCCATGCGTTAGTGCGTTATTTGGATATTTGTGACGGTAATATGGCAGAAGGTTCACTTCGTTGTGATTGTAATGTATCTGTCCGTCCTAAAGGGGCTATAGAGTTTGGTACTCGCTGTGAAATTAAAAATGTGAATTCTTTCCGCTTTGTTGAAAAAGCAATTAATTATGAAGCGCAGCGGCAAATAGAAACCTTGGAGGACGGTGGTAAGATTATCCAAGAAACACGTTTATATGATCCTGCTAAAGATGAAACACGTTCAATGCGTAGTAAGGAAGAAGCTAATGATTATCGTTATTTTCCAGATCCTGACTTATTACCATTAGTACTTGAGGATACCTTAATTGATGAGATTCGAAGTCAACTTCCAGAATTACCAAATCAAAAGCGAGAACGTTTTGAGCAACAATTTGGCTTATCTGTGTATGATGCTAGTGTATTAACTGCTAGTCGTGCGTTAGCTCATTATTTCGAACAAGTACAAAAAGGCTGTGGTGATGCTAAGTTAGCTACTAATTGGGTGATGGGTGAGTTAGCTAGTTTATTAAATAAAGATAATTTAGAAATTGAACAATCTCCAATCACAGCAGAGCAATTAGCTGGCTTATTATTACGAATTAAAGATAACACTATTTCGGTGAAAATTGCTAAAGCTGTGTTTGAGGCAATGGCAATAGGTGAGGGGAATGCTGATCAGATTATTGAGGCTAAAGGTCTTAAGCAAGTTACTGATAGCAATGCTATTGAATCTATTCTCGATGAGATGCTTGCTAATCTAGCTAAAGATGTAGAAGAGTATCGAGCAAGTGATGATAACAAACGTAAAAAAATGTTTGGATTCTTTGTTGGACAAGCTATGAAAGCTTCTAAAGGCAAAGCTAATCCACAACAAGTTAATGCGTTGCTTAAGAAAAAATTAGAAGGTTAAGGATAGACTAATACCAATTTCCTAATAGTACTTATGTTAGGAATTCGGCTTTTTAAATCAATTGTAAAACAGTCTTAATTAAGTTAAGACTGTTTTGAACTTTATTATTTTATAGCACTGTCTCCATCAAGGTTGCAGTTATTAGCTTTAATTGAAATAAATAAAGAAGTATAAAAGGCAAAAGTTAATCAGTAATAAATAATTAGTTAGCCTTGTCTGAATAAATTTTTTATGGATATTATTGTCTAATATTAATTAGATAACATAGTTTTTATGTAAATGTTTCACCCACATAAAAGCAGTGATTATGTATTTAAGTCAAGTGAAGAGAGAATTTTCTCTCTATGCTAATTATTAATTGATAGTTTTTATTTTAACGCTACTCATCTTCATAAGATTCATCTTTTATGAGGCAATAGTTTGAAAGAGCTATGTTGGAAGAAAGTTTAGTTTATTTCAACATTGGTAATTTCATTATTAGAAATATTTGGAAAATTTAGAGTGGAGAAAGTTGATGCTGATGCGCTTAAATTGGAAGCTGATAATTGTATTTATACTTCCAGTTATTTT
>CALYQH010000072.1 GCA_945283395.1 uncultured Ventosimonas sp.
ACCACTTAGATCTTGAAATGCGTCATGCCTTGACCATGGCATTACAAGATTTTTCTGGTGCTATGATATTAGTCTCCCACGACAGACACCTCTTAACAAGCACAACTGATGAATTCATTTTGGTTGCCAATGGCCAGATAGCTTCTTTTGATGGAGACTTAGCGGATTATAGCCGCTGGTTAATAGATTATCGCGCCAGCCAACAGCTTAAAACGACGAATACAGCAGTCTCTGCTGAACAAAAAGTTGACAAAAAAGCACAAAGACAACAAGCGGCCAACTTAAGGCAGCAATTAGCACCCTATAAAAAGCAAACGGAACAACTAGAACAACAACTTAGTAAAGTACAGGAGCAACTCACTATTATTGAACAGCAGCTAGCAGATCCTAGCTTATATGAAGCAACTCAAAAAGATAAATTACTACAATTATTCACACAACAAACTAATCTAAAAGCCCAACAAACCACGACCGAAGAAAAGTGGTTAATGGCTCTTGAACAACTAGAGCACCTAGAACAACAACTTTCACAACTCAATTAATTAGTAGCTTCAGATAACTAGTTACTTAAGCTGCAATTTTTATTTAACAACACGTACCATTGGTTAACTAGTTTTTAAAGTTAACCAATGGGTCTAGCTAAATCCTACTTAAAAATGGTCTGCTTCTTTAACCAGTTGTGCAATATCTTCTGCCTTGATTTGTTGCTTATCAAATTTAACATACAAGGCAGATTCTTCAGACACCAATAAAGCCTCTGTGATTCCCTGTTGTTTCATCAAATAATTTGCTACGTTATTAGCTTGTAATGTCCCCATCTCTATCGGTAATTTTAGGCTAGTTACATAAGGGGGTTCTTTCATATTAACAATAACCATTAACCAAATAACACACACTAATGCTGTGCCAATAAATACTGTAGATAGACCACCGAAGTTAATTAAAATACCGCCAAAAGAAGCCCCTATAGCTGCACCTAAAAATTGGCTGGTGGAAAAAATTCCCATCGCAGTCCCTTTGGCTCCTGCTTTTGCCACTTTACTTATCATAGAAGGTAAAATGGCCTCTATCGTATTAAAGGCTATAAAAAATACCATAATTCCCAATAACATAGGCCATAGTAGCTTATGAGTTAATCCAAAAAATAGACTACAAACTAATAATATTAAGACACATCCTAATAACACCTTTTTTAGCTGGCGTTGCTTCTCACCATAAACAATTAATGGCACCATCCCCAAAGCTGAACCTATAAAAGCTAATAAATACACCCACCAATGTTGTTTTTTGGGTAATCCTATTTCATTCAATAAAATAGTAGGAAGCATCATAAAATTAGCCATCATAACAATATGAACAGCAGCAATTGAAAAATCTAATCTGAGTAAATTAATATCTTTTAATGTAGGTAAAAAAACAGCCTTAGCCACACTACAATCACGACGGGTCTGTTGTAAATTAGGACGAGGCACTAGCCATAACATAATGCACAGCCCTGTAGCAGCCATCATAGCTATAAACCAAAATAAACCATGTAGGCCAAAATAATAAGTAATAACTGGCCCCATTATCATAGCTAATGCAAAAGATGCCCCTATACTCATCCCCAAAAAGGCCATAGCCTTGGTTCTATGCTGCTCTCTTGTTAAATCTGATAATAAGGCCAATACAGCTGCTGAAATAGCCCCCATACCCTGCAATATTCGCCCTATAATTACTCCCCAAATGCTATCAGCACAGGCCGCCACTATACTTCCAAACACAAAAATTAGTAGTCCTGCAAAAATAATAGGCATTCGTCCTATACGATCTGATACTATCCCCAAAGGTATTTGTAACAACGCTTGAGTATAGCCATAAGCCCCTATAGCAAGGCCAATCAAGGCAGGAGTCGCCTGCTCTAAATTTGGTCCATAAATGGTCATCACCGGTAATACCATAAACATTCCTAACATACGAAAAGCAAAAACCAGTGATAAACCTAATGTAGCTTTCTTTTCAGTAGCGGACATTCGTTGTTGGGATTGTATTACAGCAGACATAAATCTATTCTCAATATCTTCTTAGGCAATTAATAACTTCAGTTATATGGATAAATGCTATAACTAACCTACATTAATTTATTTCTATTATGTTACACAACTTTGCCTATTTTATGATAACTCCACTATACATTAAAAAATTACCTTTATCTAATTAGTATCGTGTAGCATAATAATCTACTGAATGGATAACATGACCATCCTTTGTAATATAACTAAGGAAGCTAAAATATGAACAAATGGCAAAAACTATTAGTTGGCATACAACTAATACTTATTAGTTTTTTAGCTTAGCTACTGATACCATACGTTGTAATACCTCGTTAGTCCATGTTGGAGCAACAACAGAGGAAGTGTTCAATCAATGTGGGCTACCCGATGATAGAGAGAAGTGGCAGGAAATAGGTATGCGAGATAATATTTATAGGGGAACCTCGCAAATAGAGTTATGGTATTATTCTCCGCCAACTGGCTATCAGGGTATATATTATCTTTATTTTAAAGACAATAAACTTATTTCTATAGAATACAAATCAAACTAGTGTTTTACTAGTTGGAAACTATTTGTATCTTTGCATAGAAAAGCAAAACTTTACTGTGTTAGTAAGGTTAGGCTAACTGTTACTGTATCCAGTTAACTTCAAAAGTAGTCATTACGCTTAGTAAAGTAATGGCTAAAATAGAAATAATAAAAAGCCGTTTAGCCCATTGTATTTCGTTAGCTTTACTATAATCTTTAATAGCTACTAATAACCAATAACATCCTATTAATCCAGTCACTATTAAAAAACCTATACCTGCATAATCACAAATATAAAGAGAAATAGCGGCGGCTGTAAAAGCTACAATGTACCCCACTATATGGCGCTTTGCTATAGTAATGCCTCTTTTAACTGGTAACACAGGAATATCTGCTGCTTTATAATCATTAAAACGGAAAATGGCAATAGCATAAGAATGAGGCATTTGCCACAAACAAAAAATTAATAATAACAGTGCGGCACCTAAATCAAAATGACCACTTGCTGCACAATAACCTATTACCGGTGGGGCTGCACCTGAGAGGCTACCAATAATAGTGCCATACTCTGAGTTTATTTTTAAATAGAGCGTATAGAAACCAACATAAACGATAAAGCCCATGATAGCAAAAGCTAAGGCTAAGTCATTGGTAAAAAAATGCAGAATAAGCGCACCGCCTAACCCCAGTAAAGAAGCATAGGCTAGAGCAACAGGTGGCGAAATAAGACCCCGTGCCATCACTCTATTTCTAGTGCGCTCCATCATACAATCTATGTCTCTATCGACATAATTGTTAAATACACAGCCAGAAGCAACCACTAAAGAAGTACCTACCATGACGGCAAATAACTTTGCTAGATCAAAATGACCTTTTGATGCTAGAAAAAAACCGCCTATCACCGCAATTAGATTACCAAAAATAATCCCAGGTTTGGTAATAAGTAGATACTTCTTCATTACAAGCCTCTTATTATTATTTGCTCATATTTTCTTGTAGCATTTGCATTGCATGATGCTGTTTATCACTCATCATATTTTGCATAGTATTTTCCATTACCCAAACTGAACCAACGGCTATAATTAATACCGCTAAAACAGCAAAGATAAAAGTCATTAAGTTCCAACGTTGCGGTTGTGAACCATTAATATGCAAAAAGCAAACTACATGCACTACAATTTGCACTACAGCAAATAGAACCAATATATAAAAATTAGGCTTACCAGTCATTGCCATATAAAAAGGAATGACAGTTAAAATCACAGCTAGTACAAAACCTACAATATAACTAGATATTGTACCACCATGACCTTGTGAAATATTTTGCTCAGTCATCACTATAACTCCTTAAAATGCAGCAAATGCTTTTAAGTAAACGAAAGTAAATACACAAATCCAAACAATATCTAGGAAGTGCCAGAAAAGGCTCAAACAAGATAGTCTAGTATTTACTTTTGCAGTTAAGCCCTTAGCAGCTACTTGAGCAATCATAACGAGCATCCAGATTAGACCACAAGTTACATGCAAACCGTGGGTGCCAACGAGCGCGAAGAAAGCTGAAAAAGTAGCACTATGACTTGGACCAAAACCTTCTGTTACTAAATGATGAAACTCATATACTTCCATACTAATGAATGCAGCGCCTAGCACTAAAGTAATTAACAGCCAAGTCATCACTTGGCCTTTATTATTTTTGTGCGCAGCAACCATCGCAAAACCATAAGTAATACTACTAAACAGTAAAATAAAAGTTTCAGTTAAGACAAATGGTAATTGGAAAATATGTTTAGCATCATATAGCACTTGTTGACCATTTACTTCCATCATAGGGTGGTACATAGCCACCCCATAAGCAGGGTCTAAAGAAGCATATACAGCAAATAGACATCCAAATATCATTAAGTCAGTAAGAATGTACACCCAAAAACCGAAGATAGTGACAGCACCATGATCATGGTGCGCATGCTCTTCATGTACCATATTTTTCACAGTATTAGTTGTCATGACTTAATACCTGCCTTAGCTAAATTCTCAAAACGTTCATTTTCAATACGTTCTACTTCTTCTGCAGGGATATAGTAGTCAGTATCATCACTAAAGGTATAGACAATATAAGTTAATACGGTCAAACCAAAGCCTAAGATAGTTAACCACCAAATATGCCAAACTACAGCAAAGCCCCATACCGCAGTTAGTAATCCAATTATCACTCCTACACCGGTATTCTTAGGCATATGAATAGCCTCATACTTAGCAGGACGTTTATAAGCTTCGCCTTTTTCTTTTAATTTGTAGAAAGCATCTTTCCCATAAATTTTTGGAATAATAGCAAAGTTATAAGGTGCTGGAGGAGAAGAAGCTAACCACTCTAAAGAACGACCAGATCCCCATGCATCACCAGTAAGATCACGAGTTTGCTTACGTTGGATAATACCTACTAAAAGTGAAAGTACTAGGAATACCACACCAAATAAGATGAAGAATGTACCTATCATTGCTACAAAAAAGTAAGGTGCAAATTCAGTTGTTTGGAATTGGCTCATACGACGAGTTAAGCCCATAAAACCTAAAGCATATAAAGGCATGAATGATAGATAGAAGCCTATCAACCAACACCAGAATGATGCCTTGCCTAACTTGTCGTTCATCTTGAAACCAAACATTTTTGGGAACCAGAAAATAATACCTGCTAAGTAACCATAGACCACACCACCTATAATAGTGTTATGGAAGTGAGCTACTAAGAACAAACTATTATGGACAACGAAGTCGATAGGAGGCACAGATAACATAACCCCTGTCATACCACCAATGGTGAAAGTCACTAAGGCTCCAATAACCCAATACATTGGCGCAGTAAAACGAACTCGACCTTCATACATAGTGAAAATCCAGTTAAACATTTTCACACCAGTTGGGATGGCAATAATCATGGTTAAAATACCAAATACCCCGTTCACATTGCCGCCTGCACCCATAGTGAAGAAGTGGTGTCCCCATACGACTAAACTTAAAATAACTATCACGCAAGATGCATAAACCATTGTTTTATAACCAAATAATGGTTTACCACAGAATACCGGCACAATTTCTGAGTAAATACCAAAAGCAGGTAATACTAAGAAATACACTTCGGGGTGACCCCATGCCCATACGAGATTGATATACATTTTTGCGTTTCCACCCAAATCATTAGTGAAGAAGTGGAAATCAAAATAACGATCTAATGTTAATAAAGTATAAGCAACAGTTAAAATTGGGAAAATACAGCAACCAATAACATTAGTACATAAGCATGTCCAAGTAAAAATAGGCATTTGCATTAAAGTCATACCTGGCGCACGCATTTTTAGAATGGTTACTGTAAAGTTAACAGCTCCCACCAAAGTGGCTATACCTGAAAGTTGTAAACTCCACAGATAATAGTTCATGCCAACCGTAGGTGCCCCCTCTAAGCCCATTTCTGGAGCATAAGCAAGCCAACCTCCGGTAGCAAAGTCACCAACACCTAACGAAATATTACAAACGATAACACCCGCTACAGTTAGCCAGAAACCGAATGAGTTAAGGAAAGGAAACGCCATATCACGAGCGCCAATTTGTTGCGGAATAATAATATTCATTAACCCGAATAATAAAGGCGTTGCCATGAAGAAAATCATAATCACGCCATGGGCAGTGAAAATTTGATTATAGTGATCAGGTGGCAAATAACCTGCCCCGTCAGCAACTGGCCCAGCCGCGGCTGCCATTGCTTGATGAGTACGCATCAATAATGCATCAGCAAAGCCACGCACTAACATCAGCACGGCTACCACAAGGTACATGATACCAATTTTTTTATGGTCAACTGAGGTTAACCAATCTTTCCAGAGAGGTTTCCACCATCCCATAAAAGTAATTAATGCAAGAACCACAACTCCCAATGCGATGACTACGCCAATCGTCCACATCACTATGGGTTCATTGGTCGGAATTGCATCCATAGACAAATAACCAGTAAGGCTATTATATTTGTCTGGATTCAAAGCCCCACTATTAAAACCTGACATATTTAATGACCTCCAACAGATGCTGAATGCTGAGACATTCCTAAAGATCTAGCTGGCACATATTTCTCGATAATACCCTCAAACAGACCATCTTTAGAATAATCACTAGGAACTAAATTATAAAAAGCCACGGGCTCCATATAATTCTCATTTCTTTTATCTTTTAAATTATCATAAGCTTTCATAGTTAAATTAGCCGTCGCAACAGTTTTACCTGTTACTTGGTCTTGTGCATTGCCAGCTTTAACAGCAGCAACCCAATTATCAAACTCAGTTTGGGATTTAGCAACCGCTTTAAATAGCATGTAGGAATAGCCATAACCAATAAAGTTTGCTGCGGTACCTTGATATACCCCTGGGCCATCAGCAATCAAATGTAATTTAGTTTCCATTCCTGCCATTGTATATAGTTGGCTACCTAATTGCGGAATAAAGAATGAGGTTATGGTTGTATCAGAAGTCAGTTTAAAGCTAACAGGTGTTTTCTCTGGGAATACCACTTGGTTAACGGTTGCAATACCTTGTTCTGGATAAATAAATAGCCATTTCCATTTAAGAGCAACCACCTGAATAGTAATGGGTTTTTCAGTGGACACACTAGTAGGAATGGGTTTAGAAGGTTCAACCTTATGGGTATACTTCC
>CALYQH010000073.1 GCA_945283395.1 uncultured Ventosimonas sp.
TAAGAGACGCTGTTAATCTTCTTGTAAGTAAGAAAGCTCTTACCTACTCAGAAGCCTATTCAGTCGTTCATCAACGCTTCAATGTGGCTAGTATCGAGGATTTACCACTTGAACAGTTATCTCAAGCTATAGAGTATGTTCATAGAGTGGCCTTAGAGGGTGAGTATATAGCTAAGCCAAATACACAATATAAAACTATTGAAGTTCACGCCATGAATTTACACACCCTATCACTTCATGCTGAAAAAATACATCAGTTATTTATTGAATATCAAATGTATGACGCTCTATCTATGCTTGGCTCAGATTTAGGCTCTAGACTTTGCGATCATGTAAGAGGGGCATATGCATTAGCTAGAAGCTTCGACAAAGATTTAACTAAGATATTCTTTAAGCAGCCAAATCAACTTATTTAATCTATCGCCCCTTAATCGGGGCTTCCACTAAATCTTATCTATAAGCAAGTGATCTAGCTATCTGCAAAAGTTTCTGGCAAGTCTCCTTAGCAGTAGATCACTTTCTTATGGGTAAATGAACATTAACAATGAGGTAAGAGAATGTCACAGAATAATGAGATAGAACAACCTGTAGAAACAAATAATATCTATCAAGCAATGGCAAATGTCATGTTAGATATTGAAGCCATAGGAAAAAGTACTGTTAATAAACAGCAAGGGTTTAATTATCGTGGTATTGATGATGTTTATAATGTATTACATCCCATTTTATCAAAACATGGGATATTCACAACGCCAAAAGTTATTGAAAGTAATAGAACGGAGCGAACAACCGCTAAAGGCGGAATCCTTGCTTTTGTGACTTTGCAGATAATCTATAGATTTTGGTGTAAGGACGGATCTAGCGTTGAGTGTCGTGTAATTGGCGAAGGGATGGATAGCGGTGATAAGGCAACAGCAAAAGCCATGTCTATAGCCCATAAATACGCTCTACTTCAAACATTTAGTATACCTACAACTGAACTAATAGATCAGGAAGCTGATACTTATAATGATATTCAGCCCGAATTAACAGGGTATGAAGAACAAATAAAAACAGCAAGCTCATTACAATCATTAGCTGATGTTTGGACGAAAATACCTAAACAATTTCTCAAACAATTACTGGCTTTAAAAGATGAGCGCAAGCAGGAGTTATTGAATGCTACAGCGAACGGAGGAGTGGCATCTGGCGAGACTAGCCAAGGTAACAGCTAGCCGAGTTTACGATGTAGTTAAAAAAGGTTCTTCTGGGTATCTTAAAGCGCGTGAAAATTATATGTCAGAACTTTTATGTGAGAGGCTTTCAGGTGAACCTTATCAAACGATTACAACCCCATCTATGCAGAGAGGCATTGATAAAGAGCCTTTAGCTAGGTCATTTTACGAAAATATAACGGGTGTAATGGTGTTAGAAACAGGGTTTGTTAATCACCCTTTAATTAAAGGTTTTGGAGCAAGTCCAGACGGGCTAGTTAGCCATGACGGTCTTATCGAGATTAAATGCCCTAACACAGCCCAACATATAACCTTTATCAGAACTGGAAAGATTGATCCGAGATACGAATATCAAATGTTAGCACAACTTGACTGCACGGGTCGCAAATGGTGTGACTTTGTATCTTTTGATGATCGTCTACCCGAAAACTTAGTTATTAAGATTAAAAGATTTTATCGTGATGATGAAAAGATAAAAGAAATGGAAAGCGAAATTGTAGCTTTCTTAAATGAATTGGATTGTTTGGAAAAACAGATTAGAGAGGCTAGCTAATGGCAGGAATAAATAAGGCAATAATTGTTGGTCGGGCAGGAAAAGATGTTGAGCTTAGATATACTCCCAGCGGAACAGCTGTAGCTAGCGTTTCAGTAGCTACAAGTGAATCTTGGACTGATAAAAACACAGGGCAGAAACAGGAAAAAACGGAATGGCATAATTTGGTCATGTTTGGCAAATTAGCAGAAATAGCAGGCCAGTATTTAAAGAAAGGCACGCTGGTGGGTTTCGAAGGAAAAATAAGGACAGAAAAATATCAAGATCAACAAGGTATTGAAAGATATTCTACAAAAATACACGCTGATACTATGCAGTTACTTGATAATCCTAATAAGGGACAACAACCCCAAAACGCTAATCAAGCTAGTCAACAATTCCAGCAACCTAGCCAGCAAAGCGCACCGCCTCAATATAACGATTTTGATGACGATCAAATCCCGTTTTAGGAGAATATATGGATACCCAAATTTGTATAAATGCCTATGATAAATATAAAAACTTAAAACTAGCGGCTAATGAGATAGGGATTAAATGGCAAGACCTTTATGTAATTCTTAAAAAAGAGGGAGTAAAGGTAACTGGCGATAAAGCTAGGTATGGATCAGAAACTGATAAGTTAGCGGCTAAAGGAGAGAAGATATTTAGTGACTTAGTTCCAGACGCAAAAAACTTAAATAAAGAGCAGTATCAAAGCAAGATTGATTTTGATGTATTTGGTTATGGTGTAGATGTAAAAACATCAAATTTAAATAAGTCCAACTCTAAAGCGAAATCTAAAAGATGGGCTTTCAGTGTTAAGAAACAAGAATTAATCGCTGACTTTTTTGTTGGTATTGCATTAGAGGACGGGATACTAGATAAAGTCTATTTAATTCCATGCGAAATAGCCAAACATTATCAAACTATCAGTGTATCTGAAAATGGTAGTAAATGGGATGATTATCTAATAGAACCAAATGATGTATTAGGTTTTTTTAGATCGCTTCCCCCTAAAGAAACTATGCAATAAATATCATTCAATTAATGGTCTTTAAATGGAAAAGGTAATCTGCCACTACTGCGGTAATGAAACAGAACTCGTGACAGGTGATGTTATTTATCCTCATCGTAACGATTTAAAAAATAAAAAGTTTTATCTGTGCCGTCCATGTAGTGCTTATGTAGGCTGTCATCCAAACACAGATAAGCCTTTGGGCATTGTAGCAAATGCTGAGCTTAGGAAAGCTAAAAGTAAAGCTCATGCAGTTTTTGATCCTATTTGGCGTAATCGTAAATTGATGAAACGTAGCGAGGCTTATAAATGGCTTGCTGAATCACTAGCTATAGATAGAAGCGAATGTCATATCGGTATGTTTAATCTTGATATGTGTAAACGAGTTGTCGATTTAGTTATTAATAAATTCAATTAACAGTCTATATCCCTACTAACTAGGGCTTTTTAATAGGTAAATTATGACTAATAAATTAATAATAAACATTATTAAAACTGATATAGGAAAATGTTTTATCTCTGATTGTCACGCAACAACAGGATATGAACTCCAATATCACAGAACAGCACTTAAAGATATTTATTTTGACGGAGAGACACCACAGCCGACATATATGGTCAATTGGTTTGAAGTTAAAAAATATCCTGAAAAAGTACAAAAGCTTGTTAATGGTGAACGCATAAACGAACGATATGAGCTCGTTGATAAAGAAATGGAAAGCAAGAAGCTACCCTTGCTCATCGCAAGGGCTGAATCAAAAAGTTACGATGAAGATATTTTAAGTACGTTATATAAATTCAAATATGACGCACTTCCTAAATTTTATCAAGATATTGATTGCGAGCTAGTTGTATTATGTGAAGTTGAAAATTACAAGGATGCGCCAATATTTTCTTATGAAATCACAAAGCACATCAATTATGAAGATAAAACGTTCTTAGTAACAAATAAGAATGTAAAACATTCTCTAGCAGATCAAATTATTCTGCCAGAACCATTATTAGCGAACTCCCCTTGTAGTGTCTCGTCTGTTGAAATGTATGATATTACTAGACAGTTTATCAAAAATCATATTGATAACAAATTTGCAACAATTTCATCTGATTATGATTTTTGTTTTAAGGTTGAGAAAGTAATACAACTTCTTGAGCCTGAAACTATTAGCTATCAGAATTATTTTGCAAAGACAAAAAAAGAAAGAGGAAAAATACATTTTGCAACCAAGACGACAAAAAAAACAACAATATTTCAAATGACGCATGATAGAAGGAACTATCAAGGATATACACCTATAAAGGCTTTTACAGCAGACAATCAGTGGTTGTTAAAACAAAAGATTGATGATTTCCTCAATGATTTGATTAGTGTTATAAATAAACCTTTACATATCTGCCCAGCATGTAATGGAACTGGATATGCTGATATGCAGGAGTAAATTAAATGAAACTACCAGAGCAAATGCCAGAAGAGCTATACAATAGCATAGTTAATAATGAAACAGTAAAAGAGCTTGTTTTTAATGGTCCAAGTATCCCTGTATATACCATTTACTCATTAATTACTGATCACTTCAACAACCAACCTACAAAATGGTATCCAGTTAGTGAGAAGCCCGAAGAAGGTCAAATCGTGTGGGTTACTGATGGCGATATAGTGGAACTTACTTCATATTGTTCAAGTGCAGGATTTATGGCATCAATGATAAATGAATGTAACATAACTCATTGGACTCATGTTAAAAGCGACAGACCAGAACCGCCAAAGGAGTAGATTATGACGGCAGATGAATTCAATAAAAACTATAAAATAGGAACTAAGGTGCTTGTATCTCCTTTTTTAGGATGCTCAGAACATGACAAATTTGAGGCCAAAACAGCAGTTGAAGCATTCGAAAGCAATGGTAACAATTACGTATCTCTTACTAAAACAGAGGGTCATTCTGCCTTATGGTGGGGATTGGAATATATTGAAGTTATAAAGGAGTAGATTGTGAATGAGTATATTTTTATTATAAATGATGATTATGAAGATAAGATTCTCACAGAGCGAGGAGACAGTAGTTTAAAGTTTATAGCGAACGATATAGCTGAAAATTATCTTGATGATAACTTTGAAGAAATTGATTCTTCTATTAGTAACGGCCTTAGAATTGAAATCTTTAATAAGGAAAGGTTATTGCTTGGCATTTTTCATGTTAACGTTGAGTATACTTTGAGTTTTTCAGCTCGTGAAATAAAGGAAGGGAAGTTATGACAGACCTTAAACCATGCCCTTTTTGTGGGGGTGAAACATCAATTCGATATTATAAAGATAAATATTCATACTATGTAGAGTGTAATCACTGCATGGCATGTAGTGGATACTCTAGCTTTGAAGATGGGGCAGTAAAAAAATGGAACACTCGACAACCTGCTATTGATTGGAAGCCTATAGAGAAGTTGCCATCTTTTTTTAATGATGAGGGTCAGCGTAATTATGACGATGAATGTAAAATATTAGTTACAACTGGCAATGAACACGGATTTTTCTTATGCAAAATACTTGCTAATGATAATTTATTAATCATGTCACATGTACAAAAAGTGGTTTTTCCTAGATCAAAATATACTCACTATGCCCTATTAACACCGCCTAAATCCTAATCATTCTAAAGCCAATCTAGTAATCCCCTACTCTATCTAGCCTTACTCAAGGCTTATTAACACAGTTATTCACAGATATTGTGGATAAATTGACATTATTTTATTTGGGTTGTATAGTTTGCTTATGGTGTTGACACCACCTCAACAAGCGGACTAACCGCACCCGAAATCTTAAGCGGTATTTTTTTGTCTCCGATTTATGGTCGGGTGGCGAGCAGAATATAACCAAAACTGCTGACTGTCTTGTTGCAGGTGTCAAGCACCCGTCCACCCTATTGACACTAGGGTTTAATAAATCAACAAGGAGACATCCACATGTCTAATCAATTATCTATCTTCAGCTTTGAAGATCATCAAGTACGTACTCTATTAATCAATAATGAACCTTGGTTTATAGCGGTTGATGTATGTAAGGCTTTAAATATTAAAAACGTTACCCAAGCCATTGAAAGACTAGATGACGATGAAAGGGCTATGTTTAACATAGGGCTTAAAAATCAAAATTTGATTGACTGTAGAGTTCAAGAAATAAACATCATCAACGAATCAGGCCTATTCACTTTAATATTACGATGCCGTGATGCTGTTAATAAAGGTACTATTCCCTATCGTTTTAGGAAATGGGTTACTAGTGAAGTATTACCAAGTATTAGAAAGACTGGTCGCTATGAAATACAATCCCAAATACCCCAAACAGAAGAATATCGTTACCATATAGAAATAACTATCACAGATCGCTTATTTGGTAATAATAAGGCAGTTATTAAAAATGAAGCCAAAGACCTTAATTGCATGGTAACAGGATTTGCCAAAACACTAGGCTTTAAAATTAACTCTATGTCTATAGCCGATGAAGCCTTTAAAGATTTTTATAACACTTCTTTGCGTTAACTGATTAGCCCCTTAACTAGGGGCTTCCACCTTACTCTACTTTTTATCATTTTTACTAATGAGGATGATCTATGCCAAATCCATTAAGAATAGATAACTTAAGCCAGAAGCAGGCTTATTTATCAGGTGCTGAAGCTAGAAAGCAAGGTTTACCTGGATTATGCCCTTATAAGGGAAAAGATTTATTGCCTGAGCGTTGTTGTTGGCTTAATGGATATGAGAGAGGAATAGAAAATGCCTATCAAGCCAGAAAATAAGGCGCTGTATCCTGATAATTGGAAAGAAATTAGACAAGATATTTTAGCTAGAGCTAATCACTGTTGTGAGTTTTGCGGTGTTGAAAACTATTCTTTCAGATTAAAAATTGACCATACTCATATTAGACCGCCAACCGAAAAAGGGCTTGATCTACGTGGATGGTCAAAAATTGTCCTCACTATTGCCCATTTAAACCATGACCCTACTGATAACGATTATGAAAATTTAAAGGCATTGTGCCAAAAGTGTCATTTAAATTATGACAAAGAGCTACATATGTATAACAGTGCTTTAACTCGCAGAAAGAAGCTACCGACTAAGGATATGTTTCTATGATAGAAAATGACGTTAAAACAAAGGAAGTAGAAAGAATCATTCTTAATCTACAAGTTAAAGAGTTCTTATCTAGAGGCGGACAGATCAAGCAATATCCCTACATGCCTGATTTGAAGCCTAAAGACTTAATAGATATTTATGCAGAGAGGTATAGTAAAAATGCCCACAGAAGCAAGAAAGGCTGCAACTAAAAAG
>CALYQH010000074.1 GCA_945283395.1 uncultured Ventosimonas sp.
ACTTACATAAATAGCATCATACTCATGCCAGCCTATATTTACCAATTGTTCGCTAATTAACTGTGGAATTACACAACATCCCTTTGCCCCTAATAATCCGCCACCTCCTTCAGGCACCGCATAGTAACCAGCATATTTAGTTAACCAACGCTGCCAAAAAGTTGCTTGATAACGTTCTCTATATTCACCATAACTTAACCAATCAACCTCCATACCAAATTGAGATAAATCTTGACAAGTAGGTGTCTGTTTCGGATATCCGCGTATTAAACCTACGGTAGCCATACCTAACTGTTGGCCAGCTATAGCTAAAGCATGTAAATGGTTTGAATAGGCGCCGCCTACACTTATTAACCCCTTTGCCTGCTGACTTAATGCTGATTCTATATGATAGCGAAGCTTAAACCATTTATTACCAGATATTCCTTCATCGGTTTTATCTAATCTCAATACGGCTAAGTTAACTCCTGCCTTTTCAAATTCAGGCAATGTTAATAGCTCTAACTTAACGGTAGCTGGGATATAAAAAGAATAGGACATAGTAAAAATCAATAAAATAACATTTATTATAGCTAACATTAACTAAATTAAACTACTTTATTCAGCTATACTATGAATTATTTTGAAATATTATTTAATAAATGACTATTCCTCTCCATTTAAAGTATTTGCAACTGTTAACAAATGCTAATAGTATTAATTTAAGAGTAGTTAATAGCCAATTTAAGGATAGATTATGAAAACTATTTATAGCATTCTAGTGATTATTGAACCTAAACACGATAATAACTCTGTCCTCACACGCGCTAAAGAATTTGCAAAGGTAATGGGTGGTTCACTCCATCTAATAGTATGTAAAGAATCCAAAACGTCTAAAGATATTGAGCTATTAAATAACCTAATAAATACTTTACATGAACAAGGTTTTAATGCTACTTCCGAAATTGCTTGGGGTCGCTCCTACCATCAAACCATAGTTACTATTCAAAAAGCTCAAAACTCAGCCATTGTAATCAAATCACATCTACCTGATAGTGCTTTAAAGAGAGTTCTTTTAACACCAGAAGATTGGAAGTTATTACGCACTTGTCCTTGCCCTATTTTAATAGTAAATGACAATCATTCTTGGGCGGATCGTCCCGTATTAGCAGCTGTAGATCTTGGTAATCCTGAAAAAAATCATATTATTCTGCATAATACCTTAGTAAAAATTGCCAATATTTTAACTAAAATTACTAAAGGCAGTCTCCACTTAGTGAGTGTTTACCCTTCACCAATTTTTTCAGAAATACATCCCGATTCTCATGTGCCGGGCATGACTCCAGAAATTAGAGAGATTTATACTACCGCTTGTGAAACTTATGAAAAACAATATGCTGCCCTTACTAAAGAGAATATTCATCTATCCGCAGGAGCAGCTGACATCATCATCCCTCAAGTAGCTAAAGATATTGATGCTGCTGTCTGTGTAATAGGTACGGTAGCACGTACTGGCCTTTCAGGAGTACTGATAGGTAACACAGCTGAAGCTATTTTAGATGATTTGACCTGTGATATTTTAGTTATAAAACCAGAAAGCATTAATACACAATTAGAACAGCTTTCTGAATACATGGAAGATAAATAAGTCTAGCGCTTTTTGTTAAGCGATAGACTTTAATTGAGAAATAGACAATCTCATACATCGCAAGCTTACTTATTCACCTAAGTGGCAAAAAGTATCTCACTCTATTAAAAAACTATTAGTAATACTTTATAAATGCACAATTTCTCTCAAGAAATAGACAACTTAATATTTGTCATGCATAGCATGAGCTTTGAGGCTTTATTAATCAACTAATAATTGCTAAGGTCTTAAATGTAACAAACTGATAGTAGGAGGATTAAATAAACGTAAAGGTAAATTATCTTCCCCTATTCCTGGAGTAATGAACACAGGTACTTGCATGTTTGTGCTATAACCACAAGTATAATTATATTGCGATCTAATAACTAATCTATCTACAAAGGGTAGATAAACCTGTCCACAATGAGTGTGCCCCGCAAGTAATAAAGGGACATTGTAAGAAGCTAATTTATCACTACTATCAGGATTATGAGCAATCACCAGAATAGGCTTACTTTTATCAGCCTTTCTTAAAAAACTTGCATCATCTTTGGCTGCCAAACGATCAGCTAAACCTGCCAACTGATAACTCCCTAAATCTACCATTTTGCCTTCAATCATTTGAACATTAAAACGCGCTAAAATTGCTGGCATAAAACGCCGACGGTAAAGATAATCATGATTACCTCTAACTGCATAAACGGGTTTATTAATTTTAGCTAGAGGAGCATATAATTTACTGTATTCATCAGGATTTGCTTTATAAGAAAAATCTCCAGCTATTACTACATAATCAGCCTTCAATGCATTAATTTTATCAACTACCCTTTGCAAAAAACGCTCATCCTTATAAAAACCTAAATGTAGGTCGGAGATTAGTATTATATCTGCCCTAATATGCTGCTGATGAATAGTTGCTTGTTTAACACGAATAATCTGAGGCTCAAGATAATGAGCCCAAATGAATAATATACTTACTATGAGAAAAGCAATGGCAGTTTTTGTATAAAAATGTTTTTTAATACACCAAATAGTAATGATAATAAATGGAAAACTTAACCAATCTAAATAAACACATAAGCTTTCTAAGCAAGTAACAAGTAAGGCAATCATTGCTATATAATTTTGTCACATAAAAAAGGCAGCTCAAGCTGCCTAAAAAAATGGCGTCCCCTAGGGGACTTGAACCCCTGTTACCGCCGTGAAAGGGCGATGTCCTAACCACTAGACGAAGGGGACAAAACCTTCTAACAACAGATAAATAAAACGGCAAAACTAAACAATAGTTAACTGTTAACAATTGATCTAACAAAGATACATTAAATCTGTTTATCTAATTGATTTAATTATAAAATACTAAGTTTAATAACAAAACGAGGGGCAAATTATAATATGCTAGAAGGCTTTTTGCAAGACTTCCCAACAGAGTTTTGGAAATTTGCAGCAATTAATTTTTATGAGTAAATAAAGCACTTTTTATTAACAATACTAGTTAATTTATTATTATTTTATTACTTAAGTTTCTTTAACCTTTTTTCTATAAAAAACAATATAAAGTGTAGGTAAATTTTTATCATGACTTTATGTTCAGACTACTACTAAGTAAGGGAGCAATGAAAATCTTTTACTTTCATTAGCAAATTGGATCTACTAGTTTGACCTACCTTTAAAGCAACAAACTAGATACTAATAAGCTCTTTCTTTTAAGCTTTGTTAATCTTTATGATTTACCAGTAAAATTAATCAAGTAACTGCCATCTACTATTACTTAATGGTCACTAAAAATGTTATGTATTAACTAGTTAACAAATTCCAAAATTATTTCTTTTACCAATAGTGAGAACACATTTGAATTGAAATTTTTACTTACTAACTATGCTTGAAAGCTATCCCTTTAATTATTATTTGGGTACCTTATATTATCCTAGATAACAGCTAACTTTGATCTGTCTTTGTCATTTTTTATCAAACAAGTTGTTAAGATTAGCCTATTCTAGTTATTTTACGGCAAGTCGATACTTTCTCCATTTCTTGATAGATAGATATAAATTGCAAACTCGAATGGAACCCTAGTAAGGCAAATTATATTTAAATGATGTTAATTTTTATCACTACTGCAGAATAATTTACTGAATTCTTCATTGGAAAGCATTTCGCCTTTTAGGCAAAGAGAAGCGTTATCTTTCCAGTAAGGAAGCATTGTCATATTTTTTCTAACTATTTTCTCGGCATATTCTCTTGGGTGATTTTCTGCATTCATAAAATACTGTACACCTCCTTCGAAAATAACCTCACAAAACTTTACTTTTTTGTCACTATCAACACAATAAATACAAAAATCACTATCTCCACTATGTAAGCCAATGTATTCTGGATTTTCTAAAGGCATTGAACAAGCAGCGCAAAATTTCATTTATATCTCCCTATCAATTAAGTGATAATGTAACGTGTTTTTTCATGTTCCTATTTAACATCTTAACACTGTTCATTTTTTATTGAAACATTCTAAAATGAGGAATTAATATAAGCTATATAGCATTAGCAAGGCTGCTCAATGGACTAATCATAACTAGCTAGCCCATTGAATATTATGAATTACTTAGCTAATGGTCTCATATGAGGAAATAAAATAACATCTCTAATAGAGGGTGAATTAGTTAACAGCATAACAAGTCTATCTATTCCTATACCCTCCCCAGAAGTAGGCGGCATTCCATATTCTAACGCATTCACAAAGTCAGCATCATAATGCATGGCTTCATCGTCTCCAGACTCTTTATCTTTTACTTGTTGCATAAAGCGTGCAGCCTGATCCTCAGTATCCTTAAGCTCTGAATAGGCATTAGCTATTTCCCGCCCACCAATAAATAACTCAAAACGATCGGTGATAGTTGGATCTTCATCATTACGTCTAGCAAGCGGAGACACTTCAAAGGGGTATTGAGTAATGAAGGTAGGTTGTTCTAATTTATGCTCTACTGTTTCCTCAAATATAATAGTTTGCAACTCTCCTAAGCCTTCGAAACCTTTAACATCAGCGCCTACTTTTTTGGCTATTGCTCTTGTTTTTTCTATATCTTTCAAATCATCTTCTGTGATATCAGTATTATATTTTAAGATAGAATCAAATACAGATAAGCGTATAAAAGGTTTACCAAAATAGAATACTTTACCTTGATAAGGTACGTCAGTTATACCTAATATCAACTGTGCTAACTCACGAAATAGTACTTCTGTTAGATTCATATTATCAACATAATCAGCATACGCCTGACACCATTCTATCATAGTAAATTCTGGGTTATGCCTTGCAGAAACTCCTTCATTACGGAAGTTACGATTGATTTCAAAAACTTTATCAAAACCACCTACAACTAATCTTTTTAAATAGAGTTCAGGAGCAATACGTAAAAACATGTCCATATCTAACGCATTGTGATGCGTTTTAAAAGGTTTTGCTGCTGCTCCTCCTGGAATAGGATGTAGCATAGTGGTTTCAACTTCCAAAAAGTTTCTTTCTGTCAAGAATTTGCGGATATGGGTAATAATTTTAGAACGTACTCTAAATACATTCCTTACTTCTTCATTGATTATTAGATCGACATAGCGTTGTCTGTAACGCATTTCTGTATCAGATAGACCTTGATGCTTGTCGGGCAATGGTCGAAGGGATTTGGTGAGCAATCTTACCTTAGTTAAATAAACAAATAGATCGCCTTTATTAGAGCGTGATAAATACCCTTCAGCGCCAATAATATTGCCTAAATCCCAAGTTTCAATTGCTGCTAAAACATTGTCGGGCAAGTTATGACGGTCAACATAAAGTTGGATACGGTCTGTTACATCTTGAATAACCATGAATGATCCACGATTTAACATTAAGCGACCCGCTACCTTTATAGATATCTTATCTGCTTCGAGTGACTTCTTATCTTTACCTTCACCAAATGCTTGTAATTCTTTAGCGTTGCTATTAGAACGAAAATCATTAGCAAATACAATTTTCTGTTGCTGCCGCATACGTTGTAGCTTTTCTTTACGCTGTGCTATGAGTTTATTCTCATCTTTTTGAAGTTTTTTTCTACCATTTTAGTTCTCCTAAAAACTATCAACTTTAATAGTCAGTTGCCTAAAAACTCACTGCTTACTGACTGTTTGTTATTCCATCAACGATACATTACTCATTTAGGGTGTTACTAAATTCACCACAGTACCTACAAAAATCAATTTATTAAGTAACTGTGATGTGGTGTGACTATAGGTTAGTTAACTTGACCTTTAAAGTTAAGTATCTTAACTGTATAACGTCCATTTTCTTGCCTATAAGCGCCATGAATATCGGTTTCAAAACCAGGATAATGCGCACCAATCTCACAAAGCATCATTAAAAAATCTAAAATAGGCCGACATTCTTCGGTAATCATTTCGCCAGGCATTACTAAAGGAACTCCAGGAGGATAAGGAAGTATCATA
The DNA here is from genome assembly GCA_945283395.1 of uncultured Ventosimonas sp. Lineage (GTDB taxonomy): Bacteria > Pseudomonadota > Gammaproteobacteria > Pseudomonadales > Pseudomonadaceae > Entomomonas. The sequence goes on from CALYQH010000074.1 coordinate 6,080, forward strand.
TTTGCATTAACTTTACCTATCATATCTTCTAAATAGCACTCCTCTATGTCACCTTTTAGTTCAAGTTGAAATGCGCTATTTGGCATCATCACCATAGTAGGTAATACCTCAAAGGCAGTAAACATTAGTTGAGGCAAGTTATGCTGACAGGCAAGTTGATGAATCTCCTGAGCAAGCTCCTGAATTCTTTTATTTTTATAAAAGATAGGAGAAGTAGCATAAACACTAGGTAAAACATCTTTAACTAACGCATTAGTATCATTCAAATCTTTAAACTCACTCAAGGCACGCATTAAGCTCATAGCTTTAGTATCATCAATACCTATACTAAATAACACGAGGATGTTATAAGGGCCTGCCTTTTCAACAATAATACCGCGATCATCAAGGAACTTAGATACGATAGACGCTGGAATACCTACCTCTTCTAACTCTCCCTTTTTATTTAAACCAGGAGTTAATAAGGTTACCTTGATAGGATCAAGATACATATGTTGACTATCTATATTGTTAAAGCCGTGCCATTCTTCATTCTTTTTCAATTCCCAGCATGCAATATTGTCGATATTGTCTGGTTGCCAAATATTAAAGAACCATCCTTTAGTATTGGCACGTATGTGTTTAATTTCTTTTCTAAATTTAATAGCTCTATCAATAGAATCATTAATTAAACGCTTACCTGTATTACCTCTCATCATTGCTGCTGCCATTTCAGTTGAAGCAACAATGCTATACAATGGTTATGTA
>CALYQH010000075.1 GCA_945283395.1 uncultured Ventosimonas sp.
AAAGATATACATGGTGCTCCTGTGGGAGATACACTAACTCATGCTAATACGCCTGAAGTTGCTGTATTGCCTGGATTTAGGAGAGTTAAACCACAAGTTTATGCTGGTTTATTTCCAGTAAGTTCCGATGATTTTGAAGATTTTCGTGAAGCTCTACAAAAATTAACTTTAAATGATGCAGCTTTACAATATGAACCAGAAAGCTCAGATGCTTTAGGATTTGGTTTTCGTGTTGGCTTCTTAGGTATGCTTCATATGGAGATCATCCAAGAAAGGTTAGAAAGAGAATATGATTTAGATTTAATCACCACAGCGCCAACCGTAGTATTTGAGGTTGTATTAAAAAATGGACAAACTATTTATGTAGATAATCCATCAAAGTTACCTGATCCTAGTGCTGTTGAAGAAATGAGAGAACCTATAGTACAAGCAAATATTTTAGTACCGCAAGATTATTTAGGTAATGTGATTAATCTCTGTATAGAAAAAAGAGGGATCCAGAAAGATATGCAGTTTTTAGGTAGTCAAGTGCAGGTGAGCTATGATTTGCCTATGAACGAAGTAGTGCTAGATTTTTTTGATCATTTAAAATCAGTCAGTCGTGGTTATGCTTCACTGGATTATAGTTTTGATCGTTTCCAAGCTGCCAACTTAGTTAAGCTAGATGTACTTATTAATGGTGACAAAGTAGATGCATTAGCGCTCATAGTACATAGAGACAGAGCAGCAAATAAAGGGCGTGCTTTAACAGAAAAAATGAAAGAGTTAATATCTAGGCAGATGTTTGATGTGGCTATTCAGGCCGCATTAGGTGGGCAAATTATTGCTAGAACTACTGTTAAAGCATTGAGAAAAAATGTGCTAGCTAAATGTTATGGTGGCGATTCAACACGTAAACGTAAGTTGCTAGAAAAACAGAAAGCGGGTAAAAAGCGTATGAAACAATTGGGAAGTGTTGAAATTCCACAAGAAGCTTTTTTAGCAGTACTTAAGGTAGATGGTTAAAGGGAACATTATGAATTTATTTATTATATTTGCAGTGTTATCGGTAGCTTCTATTGCTATTATGGGGTTAGATAAGTTGGTGTTAGCTACTGTTAGAGCCGGTCAAGCTAATGATAAGCCTCCATTTTATATTGCTGTGGCCTATGCTTGGGGGCCACTTGTTATCATGGTGTTTGTGGTACTATTGTTAGTTCGCTATTTTAATTTTACCTTAATCCTAACACTGGCTACTTTAATTTCCTTACTAGTGGTTATCATCAATAGAATCTTCTTTGTGCCTAAACGCAGGGCAGCAGTTAAAGCTTACCAAGAAGCTACTACTGATCCAGATGAAGAGTTAGTTAAATCTCTTCAGCAAGGGCCGGCTATTATAGAGTTTACGAGATCTCTTTTTCCAGTATTATTGATAGTATTTATCTTACGTTCTTTTATTGTTGAGCCTTTTCAAATTCCGTCTGGATCGATGAAACCTACATTGGGGGGTGGCGATTTTATTTTAGTTAACAAGTTTGCTTATGGTATAAAACTACCCGTGATTAATAAAACTATCATTCCTATAGGCCAACCACAACGCGGCGATGTAATGGTTTTTCATTACCCACCTAATCCAAATATTGACTTTATTAAAAGGGTTGTAGCTATACCTGGTGATAAAATTCAATATACTGACGATAAAAAACTACTAATAAACGGCCAGCCTTTAGAGACTTCTTTTGTTAAACAGGTTCACGAACAAGAAAATTATGAAGTTTATAATTCTATCCTACAAACCATAGTAACTGCAAAGGAAGACGTAGCTTATAAGCTCTATCAAGAAAATTTATTGGGTATTAAACATAGTATTTATCAGCGAGCAGATAAACAATATATTCCCTATAAAGCTAACTCTGAGTGGATAGTTCCCGAGGGTTATTATTTTATGATGGGTGATAATAGGGATAATTCTAAAGATAGCCGATTTTGGATAGAAGATTTATTAAAACAACAGTTATTAGCAACAGCGGATCTTAATAAGCCTGTTCCCCAAGAACAGATCATCTTGGCCTGCTCGCAATCGCCCCAATGTCATAAAATTCTAAATGATGATAGAATGTATATGGTTCCAGCAAAGAATATAGTTGGTAAAGCATTCATGGTGTGGATGCATTGGCCTGATCCTAAATTAAAAAATGTTCCTTCTTTTACTGATGATAGATTGATTCGTTAGTTTTATTGTAAGAGGCTAAGTTATGTCTGAGGGCAAATATTCAGCAATTACGCTTTTAAAAAATTTCTTATTAATCCTATTTTTAATAGTTATTTTTGTATTAGCTAGACCTAGCTTCTATGCTGTTTATGGTGCAATTGATCATAATGTAGTTATAAGTTTAGTTGAAAATGTAGTGAAAGAAGGAGAAAAAGATAAGCTTTATGGTGTCGATCAAATCTATAGTTATTTACAAAAAGGATTAAACGATAAAAATGTGAAATTGAATGCAAAAGAAATTATTAAAGCAGAAAATGCCGGTAATTATTTGAATTTAATAGTAGATTACCGCGTTGATAATAAGATTTTTGGTAATTTTAATCTTTCTAATGTTTATCATCAAAGCTATAAAGCTAACTTGAAGTAATTAATGACCAGTCATAAAACTCTTAAACCCTTAGCTAGAAAATTAGGCCATAACTTTGCTAATTGTGAGTTAATGCTTCTAGCTCTTACTCACCGCAGTTTTTCAGGAAAAAATAATGAACGATTAGAATTTTTAGGGGATGCTATTCTGAATTTTGTAGTAGGGGAAGCATTATTTAAGCGATTTCCTCAAGCTAGAGAAGGACAATTATCAAGATTAAGAGCAAAATTAGTCAGAGAGGAAACTTTAGCAGCGTTGGCTCGCTACTTTGAAATAGGTGATTATTTAAGATTGGGTTCTGGTGAATTAAAAAGTGGTGGTTTTCGTCGTGATTCTATCTTAGCTGATGCTATGGAAGCTCTTATTGGGGCAATTTATTTAGACGCTGGTATGGATCAAGCGAGAGATAGAATTTTAGTTTGGTTAGACGAGGAGTTTAAAACACTTACTTTAGTTGATACTAACAAAGATGCTAAAACCCGGTTGCAAGAATTTTTACAATCTAGAAGTTCAGATTTACCACAGTATGAGGTGACTAATATAGAAGGTGAACCCCATCAGCGGACTTTTTATGTGGAATGTTATGTTACCCTATTAAATGCAAAAACCCGAGGTAAAGGTAGTAGTAGACGCCTAGCTGAACAGCAAGCGGCAGATAGAGCTATTGAACTATTGGAGAGTAAAAAATTATGACAGCTGATGTAGTGTCCCGCTGTGGTTATGTAGCTATTGTAGGTCGTCCTAATGTAGGTAAATCGACACTACTTAATCATATTTTAGGGCAAAAATTGGCTATTACTTCCCGTAAGCCACAAACTACAAGACATAATATGTTGGGTATTAAGACTATAGATAATATTCAAGCTGTTTATATCGATACCCCTGGCCTGCATAATGATCATGAAAAAGCACTTAACAGATACATGAATAAAGCAGCTACCAATGCACTGAAGGATGTAGATGTTATAGTATTTGTGGTAGATAGGAATAAATGGACCGAGGAAGATCAATTAGTATTAGATAAGCTTCAATACTTGCATTCACCTATTATTGTTGCAGTTAATAAAATAGATAGATTGGAAGATAAAAAAACATTATTGCCTCATTTACAATGGCTAAATGGTCAATTACCAGAGGTGCAAGTAGTACCTATTTCTTCTTTACATTCACAAAATTTAGCAACTTTAGAAAGTCTAATTAATAATTTTTTGCCAGAAAATGAACATTTTTATCCAGAAGATCAATTAACAGATCGTTCCAGCCGTTTCCTTGCAGCTGAAATAATAAGGGAAAAAATTACCCGTCAATTGGGCGCAGAATTGCCTTATCAGTCTAATGTAGAAGTTGAGCAGTTTAAGCAAGAGGGAGCAGTATTACATATCCATGCATTGATTTTAGTAGAGCGTGAGGGACAAAAGAAAATTCTCATTGGTGATAAAGGTGAACGTATTAAACGTATCGGTCAAGAAGCTAGGGAAGATATGGAGGTATTATTTGATAATAAAGTTATGTTAAATATATGGGTTAAAGTAAAAAGAGGATGGTCAGATGATGAAAGAGCTTTACGTTCTCTTGGTTATACTGACTAATTCAAAGCGAATCAATATTTAATGGTATGCTTTAGGGCATTAATTTAATATAACATGTTATTCATAGCTTCTCTCTAAGACACGCTTTGTTAAAAGATAATGAAGGTTTTGTTACTCAATAAAAGCACTTATTGCTAGGTGAGAGTAGACATAGTAATATAATTTTAACTGGTAAACTTAAATTTTCTTTAAAGTTGGCTAAATAGCCAAAGCTGTTCGAAATATTAGCGTTTAAATAATTTCATTATCAGAATTAGCATAATCCAAGTTATCATACTTAGTATTTTAAGCAGAAAGAAGCTAATATAGCTACTTTTTACTGGCTAATAAACTATACTAGTTGGTTTAGGTAGATTGCCAAAATGAGAGATGTTTACAGTTAGATACTTGATTTGAATATTAATATTTATAGCTCTTTAATTAAAATATGTATGAGAAAATTTTTATTATTTTATTGTTTACTTATAACTATAACTATACCTTGCTTAGCGGATGATTTTCTAACAAACCGTCTAGAACCTTTATATAGTAATAAAAATGTATCAGAACAGGTAAAAGTAGAAGAAGAAAGTGATTTTTTGCCAGCAGAACAGGCTTTTAGAATAGAAAGCAAACAAAGTAATGATTCACAACGTATTTATTTGACTTTTATTATCGCAGATGGATATTATCTTTATAAAAGTCGTTTTGCTTTTATTAGTAATAACCCGCAAGTCACTATTAGTGCCGCTAATTTACCTAAAGGCGAGCAGAAACATGATGAATTTTTAGGGGTGGTTGAGGTATATCGCAATATAGTCGAAATAACCATTGCTATTAATAATCCTAATAAATTAGCTTTTAATTTAGAAGTTAAGTATCAAGGGTGTGCTGAAAAAGGTCTCTGTTACCCTTCAGTGACAACAGTTATTGCCAATGGAAGTATTTTACCTGCCTCTCACACCACTATTGAAGAATCTACTAAAAAACTCTCTTGGAGTAACTCCAGTGCTGTGCTCTCTTGGGGAAATATATTTTATTATTTTATTATAGGATTAGGATTGGCCTTTACGCCCTGTGTATTTCCAATGTTGCCTATTCTTTCTAGTATCGTATTGAGAGGTGCTGCAGGCAACCTCAGAGCCTTTATCTTAGCATTAACTTATATTCTTTTCATGGCCATTACCTATGCTATATTAGGTATTTTGATGGGACTATTTGGTGCAGAAGTTAATTTTCAAGCTCGTTTGCAATCTCCATGGGTATTGATTCCATTTGCTATGTTCTTTTTGGTATTCGCGTTAGCCATGTTTGGCTTATTTGAGCTGCGATTACCTACTTTTATTACTAATCCTTTGAATAAGGCATCAGATAAAGCCCATGGAGGATCTTTATTGGGAGCTGCTATTTTAGGTGTATGCTCTAGTTTAGTCATCTCTCCATGTGTTACAGCCCCTTTTATGGGTATTTTATTGCATATTGGAGCGACAGGTGATGCCATAGGTGGTGGAATTAGTCTATTTTTTTTAGGTTTTGGAATGGGAGCTCCTTTATTGCTCATCGCTGCTGGTGGTGGAGCATTATTACCTAAAGCAGGCCATTGGATGATTGTTGTACGAAACGCTTTTGGTGTCATGCTATTAGGTGTAGTTATTTTGTTAGTAGCAAGGATTATTCCTAGTTATGTTGAATTAATATTATGGGGTATATTGGCTTTAGGTGTTGCAATCTTTATGGGAACCTTTGACGGTTCATCTAAAACTAGAACACAGAAATTTGCTCAGTTGCTGGGTTTATTTTTAACCATTTATGCTATATGTGCTTGGGTTGGAGCTTGGCAAGGAAATAGTGATCCTTTGCAACCATTAAAAGGAATTATTAATTCAGGTACAAGAGAAAATATAGATAATAAATGGCAAGTCATTAAAACTAAGAATGAATTAGTCAATGCATTAGATACAGCTAAAAACAATAAAAAAATAGCTTTATTAGATTGGTCAGCTGATTGGTGTAGAGCTTGTTTAGAAATGGAACATAATATCTTTCAAACTCCTGAGGTAATGGAAAAACTAGCTGACTTCCAATTAATTAGGATAGATATTACAGAAACTACAAAAGAGCAAAGAGAGCTATTGAATCAGTATAAACTAATAGGTCCACCGGCTATTTTATTTTTTGCTAAAGCAGGTAATGAGCTTATTAATGCGCGTATTATAGGTGAAATGGATCAACAAGCATTTTTAAAGCATTTAAAAACTATTAACTTGCAGTAATTGGCAAGTGTTTATTAATGAAGCTAACAATAAATAGTTAGCAAATGTTAGAGTTTAGGGTTTAATAAATAATTTAGTGCGATTTTTTAAAAAATACGGTAAAATTCGAGGAACGTCGCTTATTATGTATGCATTTTATTTAGTTGAGATTATACTAAGAAGCTAACAAAAATGATGCTACTGATGGTAAGTAAAATAGCTTTTATATAATAGAACTTCTTTACAATAAGGAAACTCCATTTGGCTGTTTTTTTAGTTTT
>CALYQH010000076.1 GCA_945283395.1 uncultured Ventosimonas sp.
ATAGCTTTTTCTTCAAAAAATTTGGATAAGCTTAAAATGATGATAGGATAAAGTATATAGAACTGCCATTCAATAGAGAGTGACCAAGTATGAAGTAACCAGTTTTCTTTAGATGGGGTAGCAAAATAATCTATATCTCTGTAATAGGCAATATTAGAGATAAACTGGATACTTTTTCTAACATTTGTCAAAGCATTTTTGTAATCATGGGTTTGTAAATAAAAAAAACCAAATACGATGATAGCTAAGCATAGTATGGCTAAGGCAGGAATTATGCGACGGCAACGATAGGCATAAAACTCTAAAAAAGAAAATCTATCTTTTCTTAATCGGCTAAAGATGATATTAGTCATCAAAAAACCTGATATAAAATAGAATAAATCTAGGCCTCCAAAACATCTATCAAAGCCAGGTATTTCAAAATGATATAAAACAACAGCTATTAAACCAATAGCTCTTATACCATTAATATCTTTTCTGTAGGTCATAGTGGATTTGAATCAAAGATGATGAATTATTAAAGAGAGACTATACTCTACTGGAATTTAATGTAATTTGACAATTTATTAGTCATGTTTCATGAAAAATAGTGATAATTATTTTAAAAAACTCATTAATGATAATCTATTTTGCCAGTATTATGTAACGTCTTTCTACAATATTTACAGATATATTGATATCCTTGAGATATTAAGTAGTGTCGACGTGCAGTTAATGGATGGATTAGATTTGCGCACTGGCAATTATATATATAGTAACGTTTCTTTTTCTTTATTATGGGATAATGATGACAACGTTCTGCAGGCAATTGATAAACAATCTGCATAATATGCTGCCATTCTTTGCCATGCGGTTTAATATGTAAACCAAATAACTGATAAGCTATCAAATGTGCTACTTCATGAGGTACAGTTTGCTCTAAAAAATGTTGTTGATTGGCAAAGAAGAGAGATTTGTTAAAACGTAATAAATTGTTATAGGGATTGGCTGTTCCGGCATTATTTCCCTGTAAATCTAAACGAATAGTAGGGCGCGTAAAAGAACGTTTAAAAAGAAGTTCTGCTTGTACATAGCTCGTTGAAATTTTCAGGCTCAACAAATTAAACAATGCTTCTTCGTTAATATTAACTTTTTGTGTTTGGTGCATTGTGATAACAAGGTTATAATTAAGATATTAAAAATTAGCGAAATTATTATAACAATTCATTAAACATATTGTAATTTTGTTATAGTAAGCTGCTTTGTGCCTATAGGATTATACAAATTTTCTGCGTATAATTAATGAATTATAGTTTCATCCTTATTATGGAGTTTTTATGGCTATTGAGCGTACCCTTTCTATTATTAAACCAGATGCTGTGGCTAAAAATGTTGTAGGTGAAATAATTAATCGTTTTGAAAAAGCTGGTTTACATGTGGTTGCTGCAAAAATGTTACAATTATCTGAGCGAGAAGCAGCTGGTTTTTATGCTGAGCATAAGGAGCGCCCTTTTTTTAAAGATTTGGTTTCTTTTATGACTTCTGGGCCGATTGTTGTACAGGTACTAGAGGGTGAAAATGCTATTGCAAAGAATCGTGAGCTAATGGGGGCAACTGATCCTAAAAAAGCTGATAAAGGAACTATTCGTGCAGATTTTGCAGTATCTATTGATGAAAATGCAGTACATGGATCCGATTCTTTGGCTGCTGCTGCCCGTGAAGTTAGCTACTTCTTTGCAGCTACTGAATTGTGTGCAAGAATTCGTTGATTGCTATTAGGTGCCCTGCTAGATGATTAAAGCGACTGATAAGTTAAATTTATTGGGGCTGACTCAGTCGCAGTTAGAGAATTTTTTTGAGTCTATAGGCGAAAAACGCTTTCGAGCTGGACAGTTAATGAAATGGATTCATCATTTTGGCATAGATAATTTTGATCACATTACCAATTTTGGTAAAGCTTTAAAAGAAAAACTCAAGAAACAAGCGGAAATTCGTGGCCCTGAAATTATTACGCAACATATTTCTAAAGACGGAACCCGTAAATGGGCTTTGAGGGTCGATTCTGGGAATTTGATTGAAACTGTGTATATTCCTCAGAACGGTCGAGGTACTTTATGTGTTTCTTCTCAATCTGGTTGTTCCCTTGATTGTAGTTTTTGTTCAACAGGTAAACAAGGATTCCATAGTAACTTGACAGCTGCTGAGATTATTGGCCAAGTATGGATTGCAAATAAGTCTTTTGGAACTATTCCTGGTAAAATAGATAGAGCTATTACTAATGTAGTATTAATGGGAATGGGGGAGCCATTACTTAACTTTGATAATGTTGTAGCAGCTATGCAAATTATGATGGATGATTTAGGCTATGGTATTTCAAAGCGCAAAGTGACTCTTTCTACTTCAGGGGTAGTACCTATGTTAGCTGAGCTGGCTAAACATGTGGATGTGTCCTTGGCTATATCTTTACATGCTCCAAATAATGAGTTACGTAATCAACTAGTACCTATCAATAAGAAATATCCTTTAGAAGAATTGTTAGAGGCAGGTTTAAATTATATTTCAAGATTAGGTGAAAAAAGAGTGTTGACTATTGAGTATACTCTTCTTAAGGGAATTAATGATCAGGTGGAACATGCTAATCAATTGATATTATTATTGAAAAATATTCCATGTAAAATTAACTTAATACCTTTTAATCCTTTTCCACATTCAGGTTATGAACGCCCCACTAATAATGCAGTAAGACGTTTTCAAGATATGTTATATAATGCGGGTTTTAATGTAACAGTAAGAACAACCCGTGGCGATGATATTGATGCTGCTTGTGGCCAGTTGGTGGGACAAATTAATGATAGGACACGTCGTAGTGAACGTTATATTGCTTTGCGGGAACTCAATATCAATACGGCACAACTAGGTTTGCCTGTTAAATAGGGATTATGGAAATTATTAGAATGACACTTTTTCGTAGATTATTATTTCTTATTTTAACTCTTGGTTGTTTGATCACCGTCGGTTGTGTAACTACTATAGATGGTAAAAAAGACCCATTATCCACAGAAGAGGGGAGAAAAGGAGCTATTCAAGCCTATATTGAATTAGCTTATGGCTATGTGCGTGAAGGCCAAACAGAACAAGCTAAAGAGCCTTTATTAGAAGCTCTTAAAATAAATTCTAAAGATGCTGATGCAAATGCAGCTATGGCTTACGTTTTTCAGTTGGAAAGGGATTATAAACCAGCTGAAGAGTATTTTAGAAAGGCTCTTTCTGAGTCTAAAAATAATGCCCGCATTCTTAATAATTATGGTGTTTTTTTAGTGCAACAAGGCCGTCTTGAAGATGCCAAGCAACAATTTTTAAAAGCCTCGGAAGATGCGTTTTATTCAGAGCGTTCTATGGTGTTTGAGAATTTAGGCCTTATTGTTTTGCAACAAAATCATTTACAAGAAGCCGAAAGTTATTTTCAAAGAGCTTTGATGCTAAATAACAGTAGAATAAGATCTATTTTATCACTTGCTGATATTTATTATCGACAACATAATTATCAAGAAGCACAACGTTATTATAGTGCTTTTATAGCAGCAACTGATGGTAGCCAAAGTTCAGCTAGTTTATTGTTGGGTATACGCATTGCTAATGCGCTTAATAATAAAGGTCAAGCGGCTAATTTTGCCTCGCAACTTCAGCAGCAATATCCGCAGTCTGCTGAATACCAAGAGTATAGGTCTGGTAAAAAATGACAGAAACATCTATTACTGAAAAAAATAATGCAAACTCAGAGATTATCCAACCAGGAGAGATTCTAAGAGTTGCTCGAGAAAACAAAGGCATTACCAAGAAGCAAATAGGTGAAGCTCTTAATTTACCTGAACGTTTTATAGAATATATAGAGCTAGGTGATTTTGCCAAGTTGCCTGGTCACACCTTTGCACGTGGCTATATTAGAAATTATGCTAAGTTTCTAGAATTACCAAATGCTGAAGAATTAGTTGGTATTTTCGATAGATATACTGGCACTAATGCATTAGGTAGTAGTGTTAATAATTTACAGCAAATAAAACAAATTAAGCAAATATCAAATAACATTTACTGGCTAATCAGCTTTGTAGTATTGCTAATTGTTGTAGGCATTATTTTTATTTGGTGGCAGGGACGTGACTCATCAAATAATACTAATACAATTGATAATGCACCTATAGTGGTTGAACCCACTCTTTCTAGTCCTTCAGCTAGTAATCAGAAAATGCAGCCTTTACCAGATACAAGTATGCAAGGTAATAACATTATTAATGAATCTGGACAGCAAACCACTTCAAATCTAACTTCTAATGAAAAAGTGGATACTGTTATTGATACTACCTCAGTAACTCCTGAGGCTTTACCACCAGTTACTGCAAATGACCAATCCATGCCCGTTACAGTAACTAGCAATCCAAATGAAGGGGTTGTTCAAGCTAATTTTTCTGGTAATTGTTGGATAACTATAATTGATGCAACTAGTAAAGTTTTAGTTAGTAAATTAATGACCAAGGGTACTAATTTAGAGATTAAAGGTAAACCTCCGTTAGAAGTGATCTTAGGAGCTCCTAATACTGTTACTATGACTTACAATGGCCAAGCAGTTACTATTAATGCCAAACCTGGAGCAACACACCGCTTTAAGTTAGGTCAATAGGTATTAATTTATAATGAATTCTAATAAGCAATTCATCAAGCGCCGTATTTCTAAAAAAATCTACGTAGGTAATGTTGCTATAGGTGGCGATGCTCCCATAAGTGTACAAAGTATGACTAATACTGAAACTTGTGATGTAACTGCCACGGTTGCTCAGATTAGCCGGCTTGAAAAAGCAGGTGTTGATATTGTTCGTGTATCGGTGCCTAGTATGGATGCCGCAGAAGCTTTTGGTGAAATCAAAAAACGGGTATATGTCCCTTTAGTAGCTGATATTCATTTTGATTACACTATCGCTCTTAGAGTAGCAGAGTTAGGTGTTGATTGTCTGAGGATTAACCCCGGGAATATAGGTAGAGAAGATAGAGTTAAGGCAGTTGTTGATGCTGCTAAAGATAAAAATATTCCTATTCGTATAGGTGTTAATGCGGGCTCATTAGAGAAAGATTTACAAAAAAAATATGGGGAACCTTCGGCACAGGCTATTGTTGAGTCAGCATTAAGGCATATAGATTATTTAGATAAATTAGATTTTCATAATTTTAAAGTTAGTGTCAAAGCATCTGATGTCTTTATGGCGGTGGAGGCCTATAGAATATTGGCTAAACAGATTGAACAACCATTACATTTAGGTATTACTGAAGCTGGTGGACTTAGAGCGGGTACTGTAAAATCTGCAGTTGGTTTAGGTATACTATTAGCCGAAGGTATTGGTGATACTTTACGTATATCTTTGGCTGCGGATCCAGTTGAAGAAGTAAAAGTAGGATTTGATTTACTCAAATCACTTAAATTACGCTCTAGAGGAATCAATTTTATAGCTTGTCCAAGTTGCTCAAGGCAGAATTTTGATGTAGTCAAAACTATAAACGAACTGGAAACTTGTTTAGGAGATTTATTAGTTCCTATGGATGTAGCCGTCATAGGCTGTGTAGTGAATGGTCCTGGTGAGGCAAAAGAGGCTGATATTGGCCTTGCTGGAGGAACACCTAACAATTTAGTTTATATAGATGGTAAACCTACTCACAAATTATCTAATGAACATTTTGTAGAAGAGTTAGAAGCATTGATTAGAGAAAAGGCGCAACAGAAATTACAGAATGAAGCGAATATCATTACACGTAGTTAGTATTATCAGAGTTATTTTACAAGTAACAGTCTAAGGAATTAACCAGTGACAGAAGCATTGCAAGCTATTAAAGGGATGAAAGATATATTGCCAGAAAAAACTCCTTTATGGCAATTTTTTGAAGATACAGTATGTCAGCTTTTAACTAGTTATGGTTATAAGCAAATTCGTACCCCTATCATGGAATATACTGGATTATTTCGCCGTTCAATAGGAGAAGTAACAGATATTGTTGAAAAAGAAATGTATACTTTAGCGCAGGAAGATAGTAAGTCCTATACGCTTCGTCCTGAAGGTACTGCATCAGTAGTTAGATCTATGATAGAACATGGCTTAACTCATGCAGGCAAAGTGCAAAAGCTCTGGTATAAAGGACCTATGTTTCGCAGGGAGCAACCCCAAGAAGGCCGTTATCGACAATTTCATCAAATTGGAGCTGAAGTTTTTAACCTAGCTGGTCCTGATATAGATGTCGAATTGATTGTTCTAACATGGCGGTTATGGAAGCTGTTGGGAATTGACCACATTGTTACCCTAGAACTCAATAGTTTAGGTAGTTTAGAAGCGCGCAATACGTATAAGAAAGTATTGGTAGATTATTTAATAGCTCATAAAGACCAACTTGATGAAGACAGTAAAAGACGTTTAGCTAGTAATCCATTGCGTATTCTGGATAGCAAGGTAACCACAACTAAAGCGATCCTAAAAAATGCTCCGTTATTTACCGATTATATAGATGAGGATTCAGCACAACATTTTGCTGAATTAATTGAGCGTTTAAAAGCGTTAAAGATACCTTATATTATTAATCCTAATTTAGTCAGAGGCTTAGATTACTATAATAAAACGGTCTTTGAG
>CALYQH010000077.1 GCA_945283395.1 uncultured Ventosimonas sp.
GATAAAAGTCTAATTCTAGAACGCCTAAGAAAATGGCTAGACAAGCTACAAAAGTGAGCCATAAACGCTGTAGGAAGCGCCAGCCCATAAATTTTTTACATAAGAAGGTTAATGCTATAGGAACCATGGCTAAGGCTACTATTTTAGCATCAAAGCGTAAGCCATTGATGAAAGCCTCTACAAATGTAGCGCTAGGTGTTTCGCCTACTAATTCATAATTATATTCAAATAAAGCAAAGCGTATAAGACTGTAAAGGATCATTAATACTAACGCGGATAGTACAAAAAAACTCAGTTGTTGCAGAGTATTAGGCGGATTAAGAAATTTATTTTTGTTGATCATAATATATAGATATAAAGAGTTAATATGGGGTTTATGATACAGTAATATCACAAAAACAACTGCTAAAAAAAGGTCTATAGACTTGCTTTGATGCTAGTTGGATTGTGTTTTAGCTAAATAAGTTCCAGAGAGCTTAAATTCTATAGAGCACCAGATCTTTTTAAGGAAAGATAATGATTAACTAATTGTGGAGCAAAATACTTAGGAAGTACATCTAAAACAGGTAGATGCTGGGCAGCTAATTTATCATGGAGCTGTTTACGAATAAAAAGCTGTTGAATATCTCCGCAATAGGTGAGGGCTTCATTAAAGCTAGTAAAGGGGGTAGTTGCTATTTCATCACTTATTTCTTCTCTAAGGCTTGCTATGAGGACTTTATGATATTTACTCAGGTATTTAAAAGAATTAATGGTGTCTTTATTTTCTGAGTAGCGAAGATTTGTGATTAAAATAACTAAGCTGCGACGTTTGGTATTAGCAAGTAATATTTGAATGGCATCAGTATAATCAGCCGGTTGTTGAGAGCTTTGTAAGTCATATACATTATTGAGTAAAATATTTAGTTGTTGTTGTCCTTTAGTGGGTTTTATAAATATATTTTTCTCAGCCGCAAAAGTGGCTAATCCTACTGCATCGCCTTGTCTAATAGCAACATAGCTGAGTAATAAGCAGGCATTTAAAGCATGATCAAAATGACTTAGATTATTTTCTTTAATTCGCATTCTTTGCCCACAATCTAGTAAGAAAATAATTTGTTGATCTCGTTCATCTTGATATTCTTTAGCAATCGGGGTTTTGTGGCGAGCAGTTGCATTCCAATCTATTTGTTTGAGTGTATCGCCTTCTCTAAATTCTCTTAATTGGTGGAAATCTAAGCCTAGTCCTCTCCTAGGTTGAGGCCTTACGCCTAAATAATAAATCCATTGGTCAATGGTAGCAATATTTGAACCATAGAGTTTGGTGAAGTCAGGATAAACCCTAGTAGTATTTTCTAGCGTTAAATAACGTCGTTGTTGCCAAAGTCGCCAAGGACTAGTAATGATTAGCTCACATATTAACCAACTACAATCACCTCTAATCAAAGGTTTGATAGGATATTTTAACAAGTATTGTTGGCTCGCTTTAAGTACAATAGTTTGGGGTAATTGTTGAAACTCAACAGAGCTAGGAACATGATCAAAAATAGTAACAGTAAGATCAGCAGGAAATTCATTAGTAATAAGTAAAGTTGCTTCATGCCAACGGTTTACCGATAAGGAGATAGGTAAACATCTTACTATAGTAGGTGAAATAATACGGCGTAGTAATAATATATCTACTACACTCAGCAAACTTATGACTATTAGGATAATATCAGCTAATTGCAATAGTTTACTATTGATATTCATGCCTACTAATGCAAGCGTTTCTAATAATAGTGAGCAAGCTGCTAATGCCGCAATAATAATTAATAGAGCAATGGCAGGTTTTAACAAGTTCTTACAGGTTGCTTTATTTTTCATAAGCGGGGTGCATCAACTTGATCAATAATTTGCTTGATAACCTGATCAATGGAAATGCCATCTATTTCCATTTCGGCACTTAACCTTACTCTATGACGTAAAGTCGGCAGTAAACAATCTTTAACATCGTCAGGAATTACAAACTGACCACCTCTTAACAAGGCTTTGGCTCTTGCTGCTTGGATCAGCGCTATGGAAGCTCTAGGCCCAGCTCCTATAGCTAAGTTATGATGGTTTCTGGTTGCTCTAACAAGCCTCACAGCATAATCAATTACCTGCTGATCCACTGGAATATTTTTGGTAATTAACTGTAAGGATAGAATATCTTTAGGTTGTACTAATTGCTGTAAAGGGTTTACTTCTAGCATATCGGCTTGGGTTGATTGGGTAACTTGCTGTACAAGTTTTAATTCCTCTGTTTGTGTTGGGTAATAAATATTAATCTTAAACATGAAGCGATCTAATTGCGCCTCTGGTAGAGGGTAAGTACCTTCTTGTTCAATAGGGTTTTGAGTGGCTAGTACCATGAAGGGTTGGGGTACTGCTAATGGCCTTCCTTCAAGAGTTGCTTGTCTTTCTTGCATTACTTCAAGAAGGGCTGATTGAGTTTTTGCTGGTGCTCTATTAATTTCATCTGCTAGGAGTAAGTTAGTAAAAATAGGGCCTTTACGTAATCTAAATTGTTCATTTTTCATATCATATACGGCATGACCTGTAATGTCACTTGGCATGAGATCAGGAGTAAATTGGATGCGTGCAAATTGGCCATTAAAGCAGTGGGCGAGCGCTCTAACTAGGAGCGTTTTACCTAATCCTGGTACTCCTTCAAGTAATACGTGACCACCTGCTAAAAGAGCTATAATAACTTGTTCTATTACAACATTTTGGCCTATGACGGCTTTTTGTAACTCTTGTCTCAGTCTTTGTACAAAGTTAAAAGCATTTTGTTGATTAGTGCTTTCTATAGAGGTATCTTGACTAGCAGTTGATAAATCAGTTGTATTTGTCATAGTGCATTCCTAATTGCTTGAAGAGCAATAATAATCTGAGTAAATTCTACTTTAGAAAAGCGAGAGTGAGAAGTCATAGGACTCATGATGCGGCGAATAGAAGTTATTGGTTGTTGGGTAAGTTTGCTTAAGAATTTATATTGTTCATCATTTGCTAAACTATCGAAATGAGGTGAACGTTTTTTAACCAAATAATAGATTTCTTGTTGTAAAAGCATGATAAGTTGTTGTTGCCCTATCTGTTTATATAAAAAATTACCTTGTGCAGTAAGTTGTAGGGGTAATTGTCTTCTATTTTTTTCTATAGGTGACTCTAATGGGCCTGAGCGAATAGCTATAAACCATAGAATTAATAAGATAAGTGCCATGGAAACAAGTAAAGTATGAGGATAGTTTTTAATAGCTGCTAGTAGCACGCTGGGGTGCTGTTTGGTTTGAGATATGGGTTTATAGAGAATAGTAACAGGATAACCTGCTGTGAGATAGCTTAGTAACCATGCATGATCGTTATTTCCGATTGCATTATTCCGCCAAATATAGGCAGATGACAAGACAGTAATTTTACCTTTACCATAAGTAAACTGTAAAAGTTTAATAGTCCCTTTGTTTGTAGCTGCCCAAAAGGTGGCTATTCCCTTTTGGTCAATTAGTTGCCACGAGTCATTGAACTTAAAATGGGCAGGCTTTTCCTCATTCTCTATATAAAGTTTAACATCATTAGTTTTATCGTAATCGTAAGATTTGCTCACTTGGATACCAAGAGGCATAAGTAACTTGTCGGTATTATTAGGTTTTTTACTAAGTGTCGTTCTGTTTGCTTCTACAATCAGTATTCCCCCTTGTTTCACCCAATCTAGGAGAAGTTGAATTTGGCTAGTAGAGAAATTATTTCTGTCGCCTAATAGCAATACTGTTTGTTTATGAGGAGATAGTGTTTTAAAAAGTTGAATGTTGTTAATTACAGTTACTTTTTGATGACGTTGTTTTAAATAATATTCAGCAGCTAAAAAAGGATTCCTTCTCACTTCATACGGTTGTTCTACTCTCTTTTCTATAGTGTATTTTTCGATATGAAAATATAAAAATAAACCCATTATGATAAAGAGCACTACTGTAATTATTATTGTTTTGATAGGAAGCTGGTTCATGCTCCAACTTCCTTGTTATTAACTGACATCAATTGCCATCCATTAATTAGTAGTTGTTTTTGTTGAGGGCTAATTTGGTAATGCCCATAAGCTAATTGTAGCCATTGGTTAGTAAGTTGTTCGGTAAAGGATATGACAGTTTGGCAAGGTAATCGGCGAGCTAACGCCAATACTTCTCCTTCGGTGTGGGAGGTTTTTAAGGGTATGTTATAACGATGGACTAGACAACTTAATAAAGCTCTATAAAGCAAACTTACCGCTTGCCTAGTATCACCTTGTTGCCAATATTTTTCAAATTCTCCAAGAATGTTTGAAGGTAAACTTTCAGGAGTAATAGCTAAGCCAAACAGTTGTTTAGGATTCGGAGGGTTAATCTTGCGTTTTTTGGTATTAGTTAAGGGCTTATTAAAATAGTGCCAGATAATAAAGAATATAATGAAAATAGCAATTGCCCAGACAGATGTAGTAAAAATATTACTGAAAAACCAACCTAGAAATTGAATGAAAAAATTATTTGAATTACTTTCATGGCTTGAAGAGTGATTTAAGTCTTTCCAACGGTATAAGGTAATTTCTTGTTGCTCGTAAAAAGGCGAGGATTTAACAATTGAAGTAATTTGTGTTTGGCAGTCTTGTTTATCCAACTCTAGAGGTGTTAGTTGTTTTTTAGTAGCTTGTTGATCAGATTGAGTAATTTTTTCAGGTAATTGAATAGTTGGATTATTGGGTTGGGGGGGGGCAGCTTTGATGACCTCAGAAGTAAAACTACTAGTAAAGACACAGCATGCTACTAGCAAGATACATGATACTTTGTTAGCTAAACGTTCGGCTAAGCGGCGAAAAACAAGTTCTATATCCCAGCTTTCTAGTAACGTTCTACTATTCAAATAGAGACAGAAACCGCAAGATATATAGAGCGATTCAGTGAAAGTAACTACTAATACATATAAGGCGCAGCAAAGGTGAACTTGCCAAAAAGGTAAGTCAAATAACAAGCTATGAGTCCAAGTAGAACTTTCCTCCGTGTAAATATTTGAAGGTATCAGCATAAAAAATAGACTGATAATAAGACTATAGAATATACCTTCAAAGTGTATAAAAATGATAGTTAACCATTGGGTAGGTGGCGATGTGTAATTGAGCTGCTTGAGCCGTAATTTTCTAGCAGCTCCAGTTAAGCCTTCTAAATGCTTTATAGCCAGGTTAAAACTACGGCTTAAACTAATGCGATGGATAGTAAGATCAGTAAGTGTTTTAAAAGATAGTAAGTTAGTTAACCAGAAAAGTAAGGTTTCCTTAATGGTTGGGATATTTCCAAATACTACATTGGATAATATATAAAGAGGTATCCTTTCAAATATAGGTTTTAACCACCAAAAAATGATAATAGGTAGGAGGGGAATTTTCCACTCCTTAATAGTAAAAAGTGGCATTTGCCAGAAAATAGTGGTTAACAGTATGAATATAGGTAAAGTAGCAAGACACCAGCAGCTTAGTAATAATACTATATGGCGTCGAGCTAATAAAATACCTAGATCGATCGCTTCCCATTTGTTGCGTGGGCGAATTTCAATGGTAGCATTAGTAACTTTCATAGCTACTTGCTCCCCGTCCAGCAAATAAAAAATAGCTATATACTAAAATCCAACAAATTGTCCCTACTATATACCTAATAGTTGGAGAAGTATTCATAGATGACCAATAAGCCTCAATGAAGGCAGCTATCAATAGCATGATAAAAGCGCCTAATACAAGATTGATAGCTTGCCTTGCTGCATAGCGAACAGAGTCTAATCGAGTTTTACGCTTAGGAACAAGTACTGCCAATCCTAATTTTAACCCAGCGGATGCTGCTAAAGTAATGGCCGTTAATTCAAATGCTCCATGGGTTATTACAAATGGCCAAAAAGTTTGCCCGTAACCATTTAATGACAGATGGCAGGCCACAAGTCCCATGATAAGAGCATTATAAATTAAGTAAAAAAGCGTTCCTAAGCAAACTAATAAGCCACTAGCAAAAGTGGTAAAAGCAATGCCTATATTGTTAAAAATATAATAGCCAAACATAGCCCAATCTTGATCTGATCCTCTTCTAGATAAAGGGCCTACCCATTCTAAAGCAGGGTCATACATACGTTCTAAAGCTTGCACATCGTAGGGTGACATAAATAAATAAATAAAATCAGGAAAGAAAATATTAATTAAAGCTGCTAATAAACCCGTTCCATAAAATAATAAGGTAGTGGTGATGATTAAACCTTTTTGTGCCCTGACATTCTGTGGAAAACCATAGTCAATAAATTGGAGAATACGTTGCAAAAGATTACTTCGATGTTGATAGAGTAACTGATGACCTCTTTGTACTAATTGCCTGAGTTTTGTTATTAATAAAGGGCTATAAGCTCTTGCCTCTGCAATAGCTAGATGTTGACATATAGTTTGGTAGTTTGAGGGGAAATCTGCCTTTTGG
>CALYQH010000078.1 GCA_945283395.1 uncultured Ventosimonas sp.
CGATTCTTTAAAAGATACTATTGAATCTGATGAGGCAGAGCAGATGACAATAGAGGAGGCCATTTCTCGCTTAGTGCTTAGAGATATGCTAGATAGACAAGCAGAAGAAAAAGAGCATAATGCCGTACAATTGATGACTTTACATGCTTCTAAAGGGTTAGAGTTTCCCTTTGTATTTTTAATGGGTATGGAAGAAGAATTATTACCTCATAGATCAAGTATAGAAACAGATAATATTGAAGAAGAAAGGCGTTTGGCTTATGTTGGGGTAACTCGTGCTAAACAATATCTTACCTTAACTTATGCTGCTAAACGTAGACAATATGGTGAAGTGATAGACTGCTTACCAAGCCGCTTTTTAAGTGAGCTGCCAGCACAAGAGCTCAGATTTGAGGGGTTAAATACCCCTATAGAGCAAAAGACCGAGGCAGGTAATGCGGCCATTTCAGATATTAGAGCCTTGTTAAAGAAGAAGAAAGCTGATGAATAAAATGATCTATATAGCAGCTGCCTGTATTACTGACCCTTTGAATAGGTTGTTAGTGGTGCGTAAAAAAGGTACAACCACCTTTATGCAACCAGGTGGCAAAATAGAGCAAGCTGAGCGACCTATTGAAACATTAGTACGCGAGATAAAAGAGGAGTTACAATTAAATATTCCTTTGTCTTTGCCACAGTTTATTGGTAGCTTTGAAGCACCGGCAGCTAATGAACCAGGTTATTTAGTAAAAGCTGAGTTATTTCGCATTGAGCTATCTTTTAGTCCACTATTAACCCCTTCAGCTGAAATAGAAGAGGCACTTTGGCTAACCTCTGCTGAGATAACTAATATTAAAATAGCACCTTTAATGCACAGCTATGTTATCCCTTTGTGGCAAGCATAATTTTTTCTTGATTAGTCCTATTAAACTTGTTAAAGACAAAGCTGCTAGGCTGTTAATTGGGCTCTAATAAGGTAGTAGCTGATTCAGTGAGTTTTCGTAGGTTGAGCGACGGACAGTGCGCAAGCAATGAAGTAATAGTTCGTCCATTTGGTAGAATTAAATCGGGAGCTATTTCAGCAAGGGGTATCAGCACAAAACTTCGTTGTTCCATTTGCGAGTGGGGTACGGTTAGTCTAGGCGTATTTATTTGCTGGTTTCCATAAAGAATGATATCTAAATCTAGTGTTCTAGCCCCCCAGTGCTGCGTTCTTTGCCGTCCTTGATTGTGTTCAATCTGTTGTAACAGATCTAATAATGTCTCTGCTGCTAATTGGCTACTAATGCTAACAATGGCATTGGTATAGCGCGGTTGGCCCGCCAATAATGAATCACTAGTATAGAGTGATGAAGTTTTAACTAAAGTGGTTTGAGGTAATTTAGACAAAGCCAAAATAGCTTGTTTAATTTGCCCAACAGGATTTTGTAGGTTACTACCTAACCCAATGTATACAGTTATTTCATTCATTATTAGGGGTATTATTACTTCTGATAAATTTTGGTTTACCACGTCGGCGTTGGCGATAATTTTTCTTAGACGTTGCAATTTCTCTAATCATTTTGCGTCGAGAGAGTTCATCAGTTTGTTGATAGTTAGCCCACCAAGCAGCTAATTGTCCAGTTTGTTCTCCGACAGATTCTCTTAGTAACAGAAAGTCATAACCTGCCCTAAATCTTGGATGATTAAGTAAAATATCTGCTTTGTTAGCTTGCCTACGCATTAATTTTACTTGGCACTCCCATATTTCCCGCATGGGAATAGAAAAACGCTTAGGAATGGTAGTGTATTTTGATTGCTGAGCTATGACATCATTAGCGATATGTTGTAGTTCTATAATGTTTGGTGGGCTTTCAGTTATAGGCGCAGCCAGTTTACTAAGTAACACAGGCCATAACAAACAAGCATAGAGAAAAGCTGGATGGACGGTCTTGCCTGCTGTTAGTCGTTGGTCAGTGTTTAGCAATGCCTGTTTAAGAAAGAGTTGCGTGTAGGGAGATTGTTGTAAAATAGCCGCACTATCAGGGAATAATTTAGCAAAGAGATTATATTGGCAGAGTAATTCAAAAGTTTTAAGGGCGTTGTTAGCAAGAAATAATTTTAATACTTCATCAAATAGCCTAGCCGCTGGAATATCGGCTAATAATTGAGCTTGCTCATAAATTTGTGCTGCTGTTTCGGCCTCTATAGTAAAGTTGAGTTTGGCCGCAAAACGCACTGCTCTAAGCATTCGAACAGGGTCTTCTTGATAGCGTTTTTGCGGGTTACCTATCAGTTTGATGAGCTTACTATTGATATCTTCTATACCGTCAACATAGTCAATAAGTTGTTTTTGATTAGGATTATAATAAAGGGCGTTAATAGTAAAATCACGCCGATAAGCATCCTCACTTAAAGTCCCAAAGACATTGTCACGCAGAATTCTGCCGCTAGCATGTTGAGCGTGTTCAGCTGTATTGGGGGAGGTATGAGCCCCTCTAAAGGTGGCTACTTCGATCGTTTCTTTACCCCAAAAAACATGTACAAGTTTAAAGCGGCGACCAATAATGCGCGAGTTACGAAAAAGTTTTTTAATTTGTTCAGGCGTAGCACTAGTAGCTACATCGAAATCTTTAGGAGGTATGCCTAGTAATAGATCTCTAATACAACCACCTACTAAGTATGCTTCAAACCCTGCTTTCTGAAGTTTCGTAACGATTTCTAATGCATGGCTGTTAATATGCTCTTGCGCTAACTGCAAAGCAGTATTTATAGGTGCAGCAGTAGACGTTACTTGGTTTTTGTTGAATTGATTGTTTTTCAGTAGATTGTCTACTTTTTTAAAAAATTTCTTTAACATGGGTATAAGAGGTTAACAGATAATATCATAAAATGGTATGACCATAAGTAAGCTTGTTTTGATCAAAATTAGCAGGTAATACAGGTAAACTACGAATAGTTGGTAAAATAATAGTGTCTAATTAAGTAAAATTTGCTTGCGATCAACAACATTGATTTTATTACAAACAAATTATTAGCAAATTTGTGAATTTAAGTAATAATTATATCAATTTAGTGTGTAAATATATATCATTTTGCGATAAGCTATGCGTAATCTTGATTATTTGAACAAAATACTAAGATAAAGTTGGTAGAGGTTTTTGATATATTAACCTTATGGCCTGTATAATATTTCTATTTAGAAAATTATGGTAAGTGATTAGAAATTATAATATTTTTAGAGGGATTCAAATGCGACGCGATCCGATAGTTTTGTTTGACAATGGCACTCATAAGTGTGTCTCTTTTGATAACCTAGTTACTGGTGGTGGAGTTCAATCTAATCAATTTGTGATTGTAAATGGTGACCAGGCAATTCTTCTTGATCCGGGTGGAGATTTGACTTATACCACTTTGACTTTAGAGATTGCTAAGCACTTAGCGCTTAAAGACTTAACTTATGTATTTGCCTCTCATCAAGACCCTGATATTGTTGCGTCACTAGATAAATGGTTGTTGCATACTAATGCTAGAGTGGTATGTTCTAAACTGTGGGCTCGTTTTTTACCTCATTTAGTGGCTAATTATCTTTCTAATAATCATGGTATTAATACCTATGAACGTATTATTCAATTACCTGATGCTGGAGGGGTAATTCCTTTAGGTAATAGTAAGTTGCTAGCTATCCCCGCACATTTCCTTCATTCTGAAGGTAATTTCCAGATTTATGATCCTATTAGTAAAATCCTATTTTCTGGTGATTTGGGGGCTTCAATAGTAGATGATGGTAGTGCTGTTAAAGATTTTGATGAGCATGTACCTAACATGATAGGGTTCCATCAGCGCTATATGATTAGCAATAAGGTGAGTCGTTTCTGGGCCAATATGGTTAGGGGGTTAGATATGAGTATGATGGTTCCCCAACATGGTCGGCATTTCGAAGGTAAGGAAATGATTAATAAATTTATTGATTGGTTTGAAAATTTAGAGTGCGGCGTTGATTTATTGACCCAACAAAATTATGTATTACCTAAAGTTGTGTAATTAGTTTTGCTCATATTTAAAAAAGCTGCTTATAGCAGCTTTTTTTGATTATTAATGACTATAACGAAAAATAAGCATAAAACCACTGAGCAATAACACAATATTAATGATTCTAATGAATTGAGCTTTTGATATTTTCATACTAATTTTTCTACCTATGCTACTACCAATAAAAACAGTAGGCAGTAAGATAAGCACTAACTTAAAATAATGAATATTAGAGTAAATGCCGGCAACAGCAAAAATAATAATACGGATCAGAGTACTAAAACCAACTAAGGAGGTTTGAGTAACGCGGATGGCCTCTTTAACTTTAAGTCTTCCAGCTAAATAAATAGCATAGATAAATTCACCACTACCAAACAGAGCACTAAAGATACCCCCGATCAAACCAAACGGGATACAGCTATAACTGTTAAATTGTTGAATAGGGTTGTAGCCCGTTAAGTTATAGATAGCGTAGGCAATAACAAACAGCCCCAGTAGTAGCATTAATATTTCTGCTTTGCTGAAAAGGAGTATGGTAGCCCCCACCAAACTGCCTAAAATAATAAGAGGAATGAGTTTTATAAGCTCATTGGACTCTGCATTTTTTTTGCCATCACGCCAGGTGTTTACTAAGGCTGCCCCACAGTCCAGTAATGCGAGCAAAGGCACAATTTCTTGTAAAGGTAGAAAAAAAGTTAAAAGCGGACTAATAATAAGGGCTGAACCAAAGCCCGTCATTCCAAATATGATGTATCCTATTATCATTCCAAACCAAATGATAATAAGGTCCTGCCAAGTCAATAAAGCAATCATTTGCTTGTCCTTTTAGTAGTTTTATTTAAAAAATTAATAAAAAGCTAATTCAAATGATTATAATTTGCAATTGCGCATATTTCTCAATTGTTTTTCTAGCATTTCTGCATAAGGCTCCATCACTCTCTCTATGCAATAAGTCCCGGCAGGATTAGCTAATGCCCTTACTTTGGCTAAGCTGGCCACTCTACTATCGGTAGCGATAGATTGAGCCATTAATAATAAATTACGGCTATTATCGGCAAGTGATTTGACCATTTGCACGGTATCGTTATCTATAAGTTCTTTGGGAGTTAATCCTAATAAATCTGTGCCTTGAGCTATAGCTATTTGCAGTAGAAGGGTGATATTAGTATCTGCTAATTCTACTTGTAGTTCATGGCTTAAGCCTCGCATCAGTTCACCACAGCAAATAGCATGCGTAAGGTAAGTTTTTGTGTCATTGCCTCTGCCATGAAAAAGCACTAGGCTGCTACCATCGCTTAGGGTATGTATTTCCCCTTTATATAATCTAACGGTTTGATCTAAACAGTCTCTATAACGTTGTAGCAAATTAATTAGTCGTTCTTTTGGCAGTAGCCGTAATCTTTCTTGCCCCCCTAACCGAATAAAAAGAATGGCTGTTTGTACTGGAGCTTGCTCTGTAGTTATTGGCTCAGCATTGTGGGGCATTGGCAAAGAGGTAGCTGTTAGTGACGTTTCAGCTTGATTAAAGTTACAGATCTCATCAAAAAAACTTTGATCAAAGTTAGTATCTGTTAATTCATCGCTAGGATTAACCACACTGTCAGTCTCCGTGGGGAGATCTGAGTCAGCCACCGCGGGTGCCGGTTCAACAAATTGTGCGTAATAGGCTTCTATTTGTTCATTAGTTAATAATTTATGTTGGAGGTCTCGGGCTAAATCTCCTATCTCATCTTGCTGATCAGTAGCAGGAACTGGCATAACAGGATCTCTTAGCCACTCCCTTAGTTGGATAATAGGCAAGGTCATTTTGCGACCTAAGCGGAAGGTAAAAATGAGAGCTATTAAAAGAAGAACGCCACCAATAATAACAGCTCGTTCGATACTTATTAACCAAGGTAATTGAACTTGTTGTCTATTAAGTCTAAGCCTTAATTCCCCTTTAGGCTGATTTTGAATGACAAGAGTCATTTTATACTCATCATCATGGCTGGTACGAGTAAATTGTTTAAGACCTGCTCTAAAAAGCTCGACTCCATTATTATCAAAGATAGCTATATCAGCAACTAAAGGATTTTTAGCCAATGACCCTAGAAGAATATTGAGACCTAATTTATCATCTATGGCTAATAATTCACTAGCTCTATCAGCCGTTTGGGTTAATAAACTCTGCCCCAAAGCATCGCTTTGTTGTTGCATGGCAAGTTTAAATTGAACATTAATTAGCCAAGTGTAAACGCCAAAAGCCAACACGAGAAAGAGTAGGCATTGGCTTATCAGGTTAAAAACGATAGAAACCCGTTTTTTAGGTTGATGAGAGTTATTGATTGAAGCGATGTTATCAGGTTTCATAAGTTTATGCTTATAACTAAGCAATGCTCTTGTTGTGAAAATAATACGCTAGTATAACGAGGGTTTTTTTTGGGGAAAAGCC